>CAZIQX010000001.1:0-21437 GCA_964541325.1 uncultured Chitinophagales bacterium
CATCTCCCGGAAAAAAATCGCCCACCTGATTGGCTGTTTGTGTTAGGCTACCCGAGATAGCAAACCATTCAATCCCATCAGCGAGAGGAATTGGATTTCGTGGGTCGTGAGCGCGATTAAAGCGATCGCTGTACATCCAATCTTCATCCGTTAGATTTCCGTAACGCAAATCGGTGATGCCGGAACTTCGAACGGTTCCCAGTTTAGCAAAAGCTTGGGTGTATTCCGTTTTAGTGAGGAGGGTTTCAAACCAATTTCCGGCTTTTTCCAATGGAGAACCATGATGCGGTGTTCCCAGAAAAATCACCTTTTTAAGTTGTTTAACCCAACGGTATCCCACTATTTCTGCATAATAAACCGCACTTCGGATAACGAGTCCGCCCATTGAATGGGCTACCACATGCAAGAATTGTATTTCAGGATGCTTGCTACATTGTTTTTCTAATAAATCACATAATTCTTTTCCGTTTTCTGAGATATGTCGTCCTGAGTTGTATGTTAAGCTCCACGTTGAAAAACCCAATTCCTGATTCACACGATGACGAAAGTCCACATTCTTTCGATTCCACTGACTCGCATTCATGCACAAACCGTGAATCCACAAAACAGCTGTTTCCGAATTGTTTTCAAGAGATTCTACATTCATTGGAATAGCGAGGGTGCTGTTTTTTTCGTGCAAATAATCACCTAAAACACCGTTTAAAGCCGATAATACGGCCTGATTGGTTTGTGACCTTGCTGATAGTTTTTCGGGTAATTTTCCTTCAAACTGATGTTCCAGATTGCGTAATAATTTATCCACACCGAAGCCGACCCCTTTGGTAATTAGTCGAATGAGCCAATACACAAACCCGCTGATTCCACCCTTTTTTCGCTCGGAGCGTTTTCGCTTAGTTATCGAAAGACTTGAATGGATTTCCTCAACTAAATCCGTTATGGCTAAAACGGCTTCAATGGTCAACTTTCCGGAATCCCGCAGTTTTGATGCCTTGTTTTGTTCGGATGCTTTCATTTTTTTAACAAGGTAGGTATAAACCTTATCTTTCGTACTATGCCGCCTTGTAAGTTGTTGCGATAAAAGAATATTCGGAGATGGAAGCTACGCATGCATTTTACATTTTTTCGTATCAACAAAAGGAGAAATTTTTTGAGAATGTTGAATGATTTCAAATTCTAATTAGAATTAAAAGAAGGTGATATTGATATATTCATGCAAGGGTTAACCTTTTTTTTCAAATATTGCATGTGTTAGCAAGAACTAAGTTTTGTTTACTTATATGAGTAGCTCCAAAGCAGGAATTTAATTCGGAGAGGGTCGGGGAGAGGACAACTCGAACCCCGAACCCGAACCTAAATCCGAACCGAATATCAAACAAACAATCTAATCACATAATGCACAAACCACCGATTCCTATGAAAACCTTTTTACTCACCCTATTTCTACTCGTATCCACACAAATCCTATTGGCCCAACCACCGGGAATGCCACAAGCGCCCTCTCAAGCTCCCATTGATGGCGGACTCGCCGTACTTTCCATCGCCGGTGCGGGATATGCACTCAAAAAGCTGAAAAAAACAAAGTGTAAACACGTTTCAATGTTTTGATGCCAAAATCCTGCTTGTTAAACTCATACCAAACAATTAGATTCGCAGTATGGCTTACGAATATCCAATTACCGTTCCTATCCATGTTGACGACGCCCTGCTGATGGCTTTAGGTGCGTCCAATAATCATCTAAAAATGGAACGCAATCGAGAGGGTGAATTAATTGTTATGAGTCCAAGTGGCACAAGAGTAAGTGAATTTCAAGGAGCACTGTTTTTCGAAATGATGCTCTGGAATAAAAAAAGAGGAAATGGAATTTGTTTTGAAAGTCAAGCGGGTTTTCGCTTGCCCGATGGCTCCGTTATGAGTCCTGATGTTTCGTGGTTGCGTCTTGAACGTTGGAATTCCCTCTCAGATGAACAACAAAACGGTTTTGCACCCCTTTGCCCCGATTTTGTGATTGAAGTCGTTTCACCAAGCGATTCCATCAAACAACAACAAGAAAAGATGCTGCTTTGGATGGAAAATGGATGTCGTTTAGCTTGGCTCATTCAACCCGCTGAAAAAAACGTATGGATTTTCCGCGAAGGAAAACAGGAATCAGAACACCTGCAGGGTTTAACGCAGCAACTGAGCGGAGAACAGGTGCTCCCCGAATTTGTACTCGATTTGGGTCAATTATCGTTTTAATAGGTGATAAAAAAATATTTTGTTTGTCTTTAAGAATTAGCTGTATATTTAGTGAGTAATCACTCACAATCGAATTATGACCGAAAAAAAAGAACTAATCCTTCATTCAGCCCTTAAGCTCTTCGCTGAGTTAGGGTATGCCTCAACTTCCACGGCTAAAATTGCTAAGGCTGCAGGAGTTTCGGAAGGACTTATTTTTCGTCATTTTTCCAACAAAGAAGGTTTACTAAAAGCATTGCTTGATGATGGCAAAGATCAAATTGAGCAGATGTATCATCGGGCTGCTGTGATGGAAAATCCCAAAGACACGATTGCAGCAATTCTATCTTTTCCGTTTCTCATACCCAAAGATCAGCATCCGTACTGGAAATTGGTGTATTCCTTAAAATGGCAAACCGATACTTACGACGATTCCCTATCAAAACCCTTGCGAGATTTGTTGATAACAGCTTTTCAGAAATTGAACTATCAAAATCCGGAAGCCGAAGCCGATGCAGTTTTGCTCATTATTGATGGAATAGCTACAGCCGTTTTGCTCAGAAAACCGACACAATCGGTGGCAATTTTAAAAGCATTGTTGCACAAATACGGCATCTAATACACTCGCTTACATCATCCAAATACAAACAAAATATAATTTTTTTAGCTAGAAAATAAGTAATTACTCACTTATAAATTTTTCCAAGATGAACACTCAAGTTGTACTTATTACAGGTGCCTCTTCGGGCATGGGAAAAACCACCGCTGAATATCTAATCAAACAGGGCTACATCGTTTACGCAGCTGCTCGACGTGTCGAACACATGAACGATTTAAAAGCACTAGGCGGATATCCGCTCAAAATGGACATTACTAACGAAGAGGATGTAACTCGTGTTGTAGCTACTATTATCGAAGAACAAGGCAAAATTGATATTCTAATCAACAACGCCGGTTTTGGAATGTACGGTTCTATGGAAGAAACCACTATTGAAGATGCGAAATATCAGTTTGATGTAAATGTATTTGGTTTGGCTCGACTAACTCAACTCATTGTGCCGTATATGAGAACACAAAAATCAGGCAAAATTGTGAACATCACTTCCATGGGTGGAAAGATGTACACGCCGCTTGGTTCTTGGTATCATGCCACAAAACATGCGTTGGAAGGATGGAGTGATTGTCTTCGATTGGAATTAAAACCGTTTGGAATTGATGTGATTATTATCGAGCCGGGTGTTATTGTAACCGAATTTGGCGATGTGATGTCAGGACCTATGTTGGAGCGTTCAGGAAGTGGTCCGTATGCTTTTTTGGCTCAACCTTTAGCTAAAGCAACAGCTGAGAATTACAAAGCAGGGAATGGTTCACCATCTAGTTTAATTGCCAAAACAATTTCAAAAGCTATTCAAGTAAAATCACCTAAAACGCGCTATTTGATTGGTAAATATGCCAAGCCTATGGTGTTTATTCGTAAGTGGTTCGGTGATAAGGTGTTCGATAAGATTATTATGATGCAGGTACACTAGCTGATAAAAAACAAGTTTATTCATGCATACCTGATTTCTTTTTAATAGCTTCCTTTAAAAAAGTTATGGTATCACACTTGTCCGTAGCCCTTGCTCAATTAACACCCGTTTGGCTAAACAAGTCAGCAACCCTGAAAAAAGTTGAAGATGCAATACGTGAAGCGGCATCAAAAAACGCAGAATTAATCGTCTTTGGGGAAGGATTTGTACCGGGTTATCCCTATTGGCTGGCATTAACGGAAGCATCAAAATGGAACGATCCCATTCAAAAAGAAATCTATGCACACTATGCTAGAAATGCCGTTCAGATCGAAGCCGGTGAATTAGAATCGGTTTGTAAGCTAGCTAAACAGTACAATATCGCCATGTATTTGGGAATTAATGAAAGAGCTGCAAACAGAGGCGGACACAGTTTATATTGTTCGTTGGTTTACATTAATCAACACGGTGAGATTAAATCCGTTCATAGAAAATTACAGCCAACGTATGATGAACGTTTGGTGTGGTCGCCCGGTGATGGAAACGGCTTACAAGTTCATCCACTAAAAAGCTTTACCGTAGGTGGACTCAATTGCTGGGAAAATTGGATGCCCTTGCCACGTACCGCCTTGTATGGTTTGGGAGAAGATTTACATATAGCTGTTTGGCCGGGTTCGGTGCATAATACCAAAGATATAACCCGATTTATTGCACGGGAATCACGTTCGTTTGTGGTTTCTGTTTCAACACTCATGCGAAAATCTGATATCCCACTTGATGCGCCTTACCGCGAATTATATGTTGAAAAAGCGGATGAGTATGTGTCAAATGGAGGTTCATGCATCGCCGGACCGGATGGTGAATGGATCGTTGAATCAATAGGTTTTACTGAAGGGATATTTGTACACGAACTTGATTGGAATCGTGTATTAGAGGAAAGGCAAAATTTTGATCCCGTTGGGCATTATTCGCGACCTGATGTGACCAAATTAACCGTAAATAGAGAGCGTCAATCTACGGTGGACTATCGCTAATGGAGTTTTTTCTAATTTCATTGGTAGCATTTGGGGCTTCTCTCCTCACGTTTTTCTCCGGATTTGGGCTAGGAACTATTTTAGCACCTGTTTTTATGCTCTTTTTTCCGGTTGATGTTTCCATTGCCTTAACGGGTGTGGTGCATTTATTCAATAATTTTTTTAAAGCTTTTTTAGTGGGTAAGTTTGTTGATAAACAAGTGTTTATCAAATTTGGAATTCCGGCAATTAGTGCAGCTTTTTTGGGAGCGCTAGTTTTAGTGTATTTACCCGATTCCAAGCCTTTGTTTCAGTATCAGTTATGGGGGAAATTCGTTGCAGTTGAGCCATTAAAACTGATTATTGCTGTTATACTTTTTGTTTTTGCTTTGTGGGACTTAATCCCGCGTTTGCAACATCTTCAATTTGATAAAGACAAATTAGTTATTGGCGGACTTTTGAGTGGTTTTTTTGGGGGACTTTCAGGAAATCAAGGTGCTTTGCGTAGCGCATTTTTGATAAAAGCGGATCTCACCAAAGAGGCATTTATTGGCACAGCCGTTATGGTATCAGTTGTGGTTGATATTACTCGACTAGGTGTTTATTCTAGTAAAATGTGGAATTCTGGTTTTACAAATCATCCTGAAATTATAATTGTTGCAACTCTTTCAGCAATTAGTGGGGCATTTATTGGAAATAAGCTACTCAAAAAAGTAACTATTCAAGCGCTTCAGTACTCGGTTGCTGTTTTTTTGATTTTGGTTTCTTTTGCATTAGGGATGGGACTGATTTAAGTATCAAATACTGTGATAAACAGCACAAGTAGCAATTCCCGTACATTTCAAAACCGGTTGAACGTCTCCTAACATCAAACACTTATCGAATCATTTGGAAAGCAAACAGGTGGCACTTAAGCCCAAAATGGATTTATCTAAGAAGAGTTATCAAAAAATCATTGGTTTTTAATTTCACAGCAGAGTACGGTTTCATCATCTCGTAATCGAACATCATCGGAAAAAACATGTTTAGCCTCTCGAATAGTGGAAATAAGTTGTGCTGCATCTTTTTGGAGGTCAAATAGATTTTTCAATCGTTCAAATCCGAATTCATCACCTTCTTTATTTCGGGCTTCTAATAATCCATCCGTTATCATTAAAATTTGATGGATGTTGCTTAAGGAATGTTTTTCGATATGAAACAGAGCTTTTTCTGAAATTCCTAAACCTACGCCTTTAGGTTTTATGGTTTCAACCTTGTTTTCTACCGTTTTTATAAGAGTGGGTAAGTGTCCCGCATTGGCAAAAATGGCTTGATTGGCGTCAAAATCAAGATATACGATAGAGAAGGTCATGAATAACTTTCGTCGGGTATGTTCCAATATGTACACATTCAAATCGTTTAAAATTTTGGATACATCTCGCTGATAATTTAGCTCGGTTCGAAACGCACTTCGGATGGAAGTCATTAAGAGTCCGGCAGCCATTCCATGCCCTGAAACATCACCAACAGCCAAAACCCAGCCATTTGAAACCCGAATGGCATCGAAATAATCGCCGCCAACTTCTGAGGCTAGTGCTGATTTTCCATAAACCAATACGTTGTTTTCATCTACAGCAATTTCAGGTAAAAATCGGGTTTGAATTTCACGCGCTAATTCCAACTCGTTTTGACGGGATTGCATCGAACTGTATAATTTTTTGGTAAGTTGATTGTAAATTCGAATTCCATATTGAAATAGAACCACTGATACAGCCCAAAGTACACCGTAAAAAAGTGGAAATGGTTGATTGGAATTCGGCTGAATATTTATGGCATTTTCGTGGGTAAAATCTTCTATAAATAAACCGAAGAAAAATCCAAGAAGCCCACTTAAACCCACAAAAATTAGTTGCAATCTATCAAAAGAGTCTCTTCGTGCAGGATTGTTGATGAGTACAATTAACGGAATAATTGAGCCGAGCGTGACCATTATCACAAATCCCGATACGAAAACCAAACTTATACCAGTGAAATAATGAGAAAACGCAGTGACTCCGAAAAGGGTTATTACCAAATAAAAAAGTAGATAACCGTATAGTGCTTTCATTCTGTCGGGCTTATCCAATTTTAATAAGCCATCAACCTCTTGCAAATAAGTGTTTTGAAACCACCGAATAAGAAACCGTTGTTTTTGATTATTTATCATTCCCAAGAATAGGTTTTTTTTGCCAAAATTGACCGTTTTTTTGGGCATGTTATTTTTGTGTGAAGCCTAGATAATATTCAGGTAATTGTTTGCTAAAACCGACTTCACAGCAGGTTCATAGATTAAGGGAAATTCCACATGACTATCGGACTATGAGAAAATCTATTACAGCAAATGAAGTCGTAAATCCTTCCATTTTTTCTGTAAAACTCCCATTTAAAAAAGAAAAAAGAGGTTTTTTTAAAAAAGCATTAGAGTCAGGAATTGAAAAATCCCTTGCCTTATCACAACTAAATGCCATATATGAATTGGGAAGGAATGATGATCCTATTCAGTTTATTGACAATATTCTGGCCTATCTGAATATCAAATTAGAGTTGAATCATCAGGATTTGGAGCGAATTCCCAAGCAAGGCGCTGTAATGGTTATGGCGAATCATCCCTTTGGAGGAATTGAAGGTCTTTTAATGGCAAAAATCATCAAGCAAGTGCGCCCGGATGTAAAAATACTTGCTAATGATATCTTGCATCGTATTCCTGAATTGCGACCCTTGTTCTTTTTTGTGGATCCATTTGGAACCAAAGAATCGATTCGTAAAAATGTTGCGGGTTTGCGTCAGATTAAGTCATGGATGGACGAGGCTGGAGTTTTAGGTGCGTTTCCTGCGGGAGAAGTAGCTTCATTTAATCCCAAAACCGGAAAAATTGGTGAACCTGCGTGGAATGAAAATCTGGCAAAAATGGCCTCTTCATCAAAAGCTACGATAGTGCCGATGTATTTTTCGGGAAATAACAGTTTGAGCTTTCATTTGGCCGGACTGATTCACCCACGTTTGCGGACAGCCTTACTGGCGCATCAATTTGTGAACAAGAAAAATCACACGCTTAAAGTTAGTATTGGAAATCCTATTCGATACAAAGAATATCAGCACATGGAATCGGCTGCTCAACAAATCGCCTATTTTGAATCAAGAACATTTATGCTGCGCAGAAAACATAAAACAAGTTTAGTGAAAACAGAGCCTTATCAGTATAAAACACCTTTAATAACGCCTATTAAACCGGAAGTGATGCAACAAGAGATTGATCGTTTAGGAGCGAATAATCATCTGTTAAGCAGTGGAAACTTCGAAGTGTATATTAGTTTAGATGCTCAGGTGCCTAACGTGATGCGCGAGATAGGTCGATTACGTGAGCTCAGTTTTCGATTAGTAGGCGAAGGTAGTGGAAAAGAATCAGATACAGATTCCTACGATCACTACTATCAGCATTTGTTTGTGTGGGATAAAGATGCCAAAAAAGTGGTTGGTGCCTATCGTTTGGCTATGATTGATAACGTGATGAACGTGTTTGGAAAAAAAGGATTGTATATCAACTCGTTGTTTAAAATTCAACCCGAATTTTTAGATAAGGTTTTCCCGGGTATTGAGTTGGGTCGTTCTTTTGTTCATCCGGATTATCAACGTTCCTTTCAGCCGTTATTGTTACTTTGGAAGGGAATTTGTGCTTATGTGTATCGCAATCCTGATTATCGCTATTTACTCGGGGCTGTAAGTATGAGTAAGGATTACAGCGATGTATCCAAGCAGCTCATCATGAGTTATTTAAGAACGCATCATTGGGAAAACCGTTTGGCGCCACTTGTTGTGCCAAGAAATCCCTACAAAGCTCGAAAAGAAAGTATTGTTGAGCGTATTAATGGGTTGATGCCTTTTTTAAGTTTGGATCAAATCAATGCTATGGTGAAAGAGCTTGACCCGGATATGGGTGGAATGCCTATTCTCATCAAACAATACTTAAAAATGAATGGTAAATTGGCTGCTTTTAACGTGGATAATGATTTTTCGGATGTTGTTGACGGCCTCATTATTGTTGATTTGCTAAAAAGTGACCCGGAGAGTTTACATCGCTATATGGGCGAAGATGAATACCGGAAGTATATAGAGCATCATGAGGTTGCAGTACCTAAATCCGAGTTGGTAGAGATTGGTTAATAACTCGTAAACACCGGTTTTTCGCTCGTGCCTCTGAGTCTTAAGCGTAAGCGATTGTTCTGCATGCGAACCTTGTCTTGTCCGCTATACTTAATCAATAGTTGCGCTAATTGCACACTTTCCGGTGTTCTAAAGAATACTTCAACAGAAGCCGCTTCAAATAAATAGGCAGAACTGTTGGGAAGTTTAGGTGCGTGGATATCAGAAGCAATATTCATCACCGAGCCAAATAACCGAAAATCATTTACTTGCAACAACTTTTCGGTGAGATTGGTCTCAAAGCGAACAGAATCAATCCGAACAGGTTTGGGTTGAGCCCCAAAAATAAAATACGCAGGTGCCAAGGATTTGGGCCAGGTTTTTGGAGGGGTCCAGAACAAATTTTCAGCCTGAAAAGTTACGTTCGATTCCTGAATGTCGAGTTTGTTCAAGCTTACAGTTCCGTTTAGTTTCACATAATCGGATGATATCGTAGAGCCCTTAAGTCCGGCAATCGGTATTTCAGCAGGAATGGCACCGTTGTAATCGATTGTAATTTCAGTTTTGAAGGGTTTTTTTATGGATGATGTCGGGTCGTAAAATGCTTTAACCGAACTCTGCATCTGATTTTCTGTTGAACTGCTACCCGATAGTACAGCTTGTAAAACTCGTAAACCGGATTGGAATTCAGCGCTTATGCTTACTTTATCAAACAGAGGTACAGCCATTGGCCTACTCTCTGAATGTTGATTGGATTTCCAGGCTGTAACATCATAACAATCTGCATTTAAGCGCCAGTTTTTTTGCATAGGTTTGTTTGATATAAAGGAAAAAACAGCTTGTGTAATATCCCCGCTAAATTCAACCAGAATGGAACTAGCAATAGGATACTTTTTATCCGGTGCGAGTAAGGTCGGATTGTCAATTGAAATGTTAATAGATTCACCCGACTCAAAAATGGAAGTGGGGTTAAACAAGGCTAACCGAAGCATATTTAAGCGACCCAAATAGATTTCCACAATTGATGTATTAATGGATTGCAGAGAATCAATAGGCATTTTTAACCCGATAAACTGAGTTTTTCCCCCAAATAAACTAATTCCAACAAGCTTTACCTGACCTGAATTTTCTCCGCGCTTAAACCCTCGGATGGCATCTTCCAAGGCGGACTCATTCGCTAGAATGCGCCAATAAGCCAATGCTACTAGTAAGAAAATAAGAAGTAAACTTAAGGAGAGAATCCGTTTCATTGGCTTAGGAGAGACGTTTTAGAACTTCATCAAAGGAAAGATTTTCTTCGGTACTAGTTTGCATGGTCCGGAAATTTAGGGTTCCATTCTGTAATTCATCTTCGCCAACAATAATGGAATAAGCTGCACCTTTACGGTCGGCATCTTTAAGCTGCGCTTTCATGGATTTTCCGGATAAGTCCATGGTGGCACTTTTTCCGGTTGACCGAATTTTATGAATATGTTCTAGTGCCCAAGTTTGCGCCATTTCGCCACGTGTAACAACATAAACGTCAACGGTTTTGGGTTTGGCTAATTCTATGCCTAATTCTTCGCAAACGATTAATAAACGCTCCATTCCGGATGCAAATCCAACCGCAGGAGTGGGTTTGCCACCTAATTCTTCAATTAATAAATCGTAACGACCACCTCCACCAAGTGCGTCTTGTCCGCCTAAGTCGCTGGAGGTCAATTCAAAAGCTGTTTTGGTGTAATAATCGAGTCCACGAACCAGGAAGGGGTCAAGCACATAGGTAATGCCTAAACGATCAAGATGTGCTTTAACTTTTTCGAAGTGATGGGCACAGTCTTCGTTAAGGAAGTCTGTTATTTTGGGTGCATTTTTTTTGATTTCCTGATCTTCAGGCTCTTTCGAATCCAATATGCGCATCGGGTTTTTCTCAAATCGGGTTTGAGATATTTCGCTTAATTGGGATATATGTGGACGGAAATATGCTTGCAAAGCTTGTTTGTAGATCGCGCGAGATTCTGGGTCTCCAACAGAATTAAGTTTTAAAACCATGTTTTTTACGCCGATTCTGCGATAAACTTCCATCATAAAGGCAATGATTTCAGCATCGGCAAGTGGGTCGGCGGAACCTAATACTTCAGCGCCAAATTGGTGAAACTGTCGTTGACGCCCTTTTTGTGGACGCTCAGCACGGAACATCGGTCCGATATAAAACAGGTTTTGCGTGCCACCGCGTTGCTGTAAACTGTGTTGAATATAAGCCCGTGCAACCGGTGCTGTTCCTTCCGGACGCAATACATAATTGTCTTCACCACGTGAAAAAGCGAACATTTCTTTTGAAACGATGTCGGTTAGAGCGCCAATTCCCCGGGCGATTAATTCGGTTTGTTCGAGTATCGGTGTGCGAATTTCTTCAAAGTGAAAGGAGCGGGCTACATCACGAATAAGGGATTCAAGAAATTGCCATTTAGCGGCTTCTTCGGGAAGGATGTCCACCATGCCGTGGTGGGTTGTAAAATTGGTTTGCGCCATCGGGTAATTAGTTAGATTTTGGTCGAAAGATACAGATTTTGCAAAAGGGATGAGGCGAAAGGTGGATGGGGATTCTATTTAGAAAAAAATGAAAGGCTGGTGTAAGGTTTTCATTTTTGTGGTGTCTTATAGTAAAAACATAAATAGCTATGAGAAGAATAAAAGAATCAACTTTACAAATTGAAAATCGGATTTTTACCATCCGGAATGAACATGTAATGCTTGATAAAGATCTCTCAGAGATGTATCAAGTAGAGACTAAAGTTTTAAATCAAGCAGTTAAGCGAAACATTGAGCGTTTTCCGGATTCTTACCGTTTTCAACTAACAGATTCTGAGAAATTTGAACTGGTCACATTTTGTGACCGGTTAAGTTCACCTAAGCACTCATCTACAAATCCATTTGTTTTTCTAAGTTGGACGAATGTTCAGTAGTGAATATTCTTTAAAAGAGTTAACTAGTAGTAAAGTAACTTTATGTTGTAAAGTTTGGCACGGAAAACTTTTATAATCCAAGAACGATTTCATCAAAATTGTAATCCACTCATAATTTTTGCAGAATAAGTTTTAGTCAAATTAGTAATCTAATTTTCATGAAAGAACTGTTAATTTAAATACCAGAACAAAAACAAGCTTAAGGACTTCTTTCAGAAAAACAAGGCTACTCTATAAAGAAAAAACCCGGACTTGCCGGGTTATACTTTATCATGTCAACTTTCCTATGCCTAACCTGATGGCATAGAAGATAAGACCCAAAACTATTGTACCTATTAAAAGCAGTAGCCACCAGTAAGGAAGTACCCATAGGGCGTAATATTTTAGCGAACCAAATACATCATTGTACCAAACACCAGTGTAAAAACGCTCTTTAAAAACATCATCTTGCAACCCCAAAATGAAAGTGATAATGAAGAGCAGAACAAAAGCAACAACAAAATAAATTATCATCTTTTTCATTGGTCTGCGTTTTTATGTGGGTCTGCATTCTCAAAAAGCTTATTCCAGTCACTTAGGGAATAATTTGTATCTCCTACCTTGACCCCTGTAAAGTTTCCATCCCCATCAGTAGTTATTGAAAAGCTAAAATCTGTTATGGCATTATTTTCATTCTCTCCCCATAGACTTGAAAAAGGCGAACCTACATAAAACCCAACTCCAATAAACACATTGTTTCCCGCTGGGTCAGTTATAAATGCTTCTGTACTTGGAAAGTTATCTCCCGTTAGTTTCCCATTTATATCCAAAGTTCCTGCCTTCTTATTTTCTGTAATTGAAAAATCAGAGAACACATCAATATTTGGAGCTCCAGGGGTTAGCGGATTCGCTCCTGCATAATGAGTTCCAAAATTGAAAATTTTAGAATCACCACTTTTCGCAATAGTAAAGTCCTTTGTAAATTCTACTGAAGGCGTTGCCGTCTTTTTATAACTAGGATTCCATTTATGCCAAGTAGGAGAACTCCAAGCATTTGTCTTAATAGTGGTTTTATCAGTATCAAAATTGATTCTTTGATGTACTCTTGCAGAAGCACTACTACTGGTAGTAAATCCTCTATTATCTCCGTGGAAGCCACCACCAAAAGTTTTAAACGGAGCAAATGACCTAATTGTAATTGGATAAGGTATTCTACCGTCAGGGTCAATAAACATTAATGGATTATTGAACACAAAACTGTATGGCGACCAAGCTGGCATCTTCGATGCTAATGGATCCACACTCAAAAACCTTCCTAACTCGGGGTCATAATTTCTGGCGAGCATGTAATCCAGATTCAGGTTGCCTTCGGTGTCGCGTTCGTGACCTGTAAACTTGTTCAAATCGTTAGGGGTTCCGGTGTTGGAGCTGCGTCCCGGCATAGCCAGACCAAAGGGGTAATAATCATCATAACCTAACACCGCTCCTGTTGCGCCATCAATGGTGGTTCGGATATTTCCCAAGTGATCTGTGATGTAATACTCTGTCCTCCCCAATGCTGTAATTGTATAGGTTTTCGTAATGCTTGCCGTAGTCTGTTCGTCATCTTTAACAATGAGTTTTATACTGACCGTGCGAGAAACCTCGCCCTCATTGAGGCTAAACGTATGCGTAAATGTCTCCGAATTAGGTCCATTAGATTTGAGTACTCCATCTACATACCACGAAAAGTTTATGATATACCCTCCGTCAGGGTCGAAACTTTCATACCCGTAAAATATAACCGAACCCGGTTTTATCGTACTTCCATAACCACTAATATGTACTCGTGGCACAGGGGCTAAATTATTCGCCCTTACATACCCAGATGAAAATATCCCCAACAGTAGAATAAACCATGATTTGCTCATAAACCGAAATGATTTCCTATTATTTTAAAGTGACAAATAAACGAATCTTAGATAAGGTGTTTTTGTGCAATAGTCAAGTATATTATTGTATAGAATATTCACGGTGCAATTACTTCAATAAATTCATTCTTTTAGTACATAGGTTCAACAGATATAATCATAATCACTGGTTTCCGGACACCAGTGATAAATAATCTATTAATGATTTTTTCTATTCTATTCGATGAGAGAGCAGTTGAGGGTTAATGATTGTAAACGTTTAAAGTTGCCTTTGTCTTTCAGCTTTAGACATTCAACTTCAATCAAAACTTAGCATTTTCAGCCAATTCAAGAGCTTCATTCCATAATCGGTTGATATCCATTTCGCTGATTTGAGCCTCTCGTTTAAGGCGTTTATTTACCATGTGCATGATTTCCTCTCTTGGGTCAATGCCTTTGCGAACCCAAAACGGCATTTGTTTTTTGGAGAATAAGTGTCCAACAGGCTTATCAACAAATTCGCCTACCAATTCGCGGAAAATCCAAATCGTGCGTAGAGCGAGTTTCCGTTTCGGACTCATATGTTTATAGGACCCAATCCGACGAGAATACACATAGAGCGGATTTATTCTAAAATCTATTTTTGATAAATCATCGCAGGCTTTCTCATAGGATTTAAGCATCCCCATAGCCTTTAATTGAGAAACATAAACATCTTCAACTTTGAGTAAATCGAGTACATCATTTACAGCGTATTCGATAAGTTCATCGCTTAGAGGACGTTTAATCCAATTTGCTCGCTGTAATTGATCTTTATCGTGTTTATCAATCCCAATATGGTTGGCAATATTGATGGGTTTACCTAATAATTTTTGAGCAACGGCGATATCCCGAATGGCTTCAATAGTAATGTCGAGCACGTTTTGGGTCATGTATTGGTCGTTGGTACTAGCAAACATCACCTTAAATAGTTTTTTTGAAACCAAAAAATCGCGAAGTGCATCGAGTTTATCCAATGCCAAAACATCAATAATCCAGGCCTTTTCTCCATCAAAAATTTGAACAATTGAAATTCTGTTGTGATAATGAACAGTGCCTTGGTCACCTTCAAAATCAACAGCAACACGATTGATTCCTCGTTCTGCAAGCTGCTTTAAAAAGTGTGAAATCTGTTCGTTAGTAGTTAAAAATTCGGGTTTCAAAAATATCCGGTTTGCTTAAGTTATTGAATCGGAACAAGATACAAATTAATGAGATTCATATTTTTGAATCGTATAACCGTTTTCTTCCGTGTAATCGGAAAGGGTGAAAAGAGCCGTTTCTGAACTGTGATAGGCACAAATGATGCGATTTTCTTCAAAAGCACGCTTAGCAAGCATCTTTCTGGATTCGATGCTTTGCTTAGGATTAAAATCATATTTTGCTGCAAACTTTTGATTTACATGTCCCTTCGTTGGCAATACATCACCGCCCATAATCAGCCTTAAATGATCATCGGTATAAAATATGGCAACAGAAAACTCGGTATGACCTCCAACCGTTAGGATTTCAAACTCGCGATACGGTTTATTTTGATGGTCCTCATAAAAGTGTAAATCTGCTTGGGCATTTAAAAACCACAAAAACTCAGTTTTTTCTTCATCATAGAATACTTTTTTTTCGAGCACTTTATCTAATTCCCGTCGCGACATCCAGAGTTTTGCATAAGGGAAAGTGAGTTCCCAATACCCGTTTTCCCGGTGCGCCAATCCACCCAAATGATCAAAATGTAAATGAGATAAAAAAATATCGTGGATGTCTTCAGGAAAAATTCCGTTTTCAGCCATGTTGGTTCTTAGGGTTTCCACACTTGTGTTTACCCCCAATTCACCTAAACCGGCATCAATTAAAAAATTGCGCTGTTCAGTTTTTACCAAAAATGGTTGAATCGATATGCGAAGAGCCCCTTTTTCCGGTTTTCCGTGTCGGTCCATCGGTTTAAATTCTTTATCGAGTGCAACAGAAAAGGTGCCTTCGTACAGGGCATGAACAGTGGAATGAGGCATGAATGAACTACTTCTTTGTGTCGTCGTGTTTTTCGTAGGCATCAATGATGTCACGAATCAACTTATGGCGAACCACATCTTTACCATCTAAATACACAAAATCTATTCCTTTGATATTATTTAAGATGGTTTGAATAGAGATGAGTCCCGATTGAGTTTTAGTTGGTAAATCGGTTTGTGTGATATCACCCGTAATAATCGCCTTGGAATGAATGCCTAATCGGGTTAGAAACATTTTCATCTGAAGATGAGTCGTATTTTGACCCTCATCCAAAATGATAAATGCATTATTCAAAGTGCGTCCTCGCATGTACGCTAAAGGCACAATTTCAATAATCTTTTTTTGGATGTAAAACTCAAGCTTTTCAGCTTCAATCATCTCTTCTAAAGCGTCGTAGAGGGGCCGCAGATACGGATCGATTTTCTCTTTTAAATCACCGGGAAGAAAGCCTAAGCTCTCACCTGCTTCAACGGCCGGGCGACATAAGACGATTTTTTTTACACGTTTTTCTTTAAGTGCACGAGCTGCTAAAGCAACGGCGGTATATGTTTTTCCGGTTCCGGCTGGTCCAATCGCAAAAAGAATATCGTTATGTTTATGCTTTTCAACGAGTTGTTTTTGACCTGGTGTTCGGGCGGTAATCGGATTGCCGGAAGTGGTTTTCATGATTACTTCCGAGCTCAAATAGGATGGAACTTCTACCTCACGGTCGCTTTTAGTCATCATCAAAAGCGTTTCGAGATCGAAATCAGTAAGACGCCCTTTACGTTCTACCGTAAGAATCATTTGCTCAATCAGCTTTTTGATGTCAGCAACATCTTCTTCTGAGCCTTTAATAAAAATGATATCACCGCGGGCTGCAACGGTTGCTTCTGGGTAAGCTGATTCTATTTGATGGATGTGTTTATCGCGCGAACCCAATACATGTATGGGGTCAACGTGTTCGAGAATGATTTTTTCTTCTTTCAAAAGCAACGGATTTAAGGTTCGTTGGAAAATACGGTAATCTTAAACCAAGAAAATGGAGAAATGGTTTGCGAGTTGATGAATTTAATGTGCGAAATACTGCAAATCAAAGCAGAAATTCTTTATCTCGAAACCCAATGTGTCGGGTTGAATTTCAAAGCCAAGCTGTTCAATTAACTCTTTAAAAAAAGGTTCTTTTTCGTCGGGAACTGAAATCGAAATGGTTTTCTTAGTAACTTGAAATTAGATAATCAAAATGGTAATTGATTGACTAAAAGATTCCAAGTGTCACAAAGGCATGAGTCGGCGGGCATCACTCCGGCTAATTCCGATTTCCTCAAATTGCTGAAAAACCGTGGATTTGTTGTAGTCAACACGTACGTTTTTATAACTGAATGCATCAAAATTGAATAGCCCAAAACTAGCGCGTTTATCTTGGTCACGCGGTTGACCCACACTTCCCGGGTTGATGATATAGCGCACTCCCGGTTTTACTTGAAAAACGCCCAGTCGGTCGGGAATAATTGCTGGAACATGGGTATGCCCCACAAAACAGACGTTTTGCTGTAATTCGGCAATTATTTTACGGCCTTCAATAGCTGATTGAATGTATCGCCATTTTACAGGTTCAACGGGGGAGGCGTGAACTGCTAAAAAATTGAATTCTTCACTAATCACGGTATAAGGTGATTGTTCTAAGTAAGCGATTTGGGCATCACTTAGGTGTTCTTGGGTCCATTTTAACAGGGAATGATTTGGTTCACGAAACAAGCCTAAATCTTGTTTTCCTACCACTCCGGCATCATGGTTTCCCATGATATTTTGTATGGAACGACTTTGCAGTAAATCAATACATTCTGCCGGTTTGGGGCCATAACCAACCACATCACCTAAACTTAAAATTGCATCAGGCTTATGAGTGTCAATTTCCTTGAGAACAGCTTCTAAGGCCGGTAAATTGGCGTGAATATCAGAAATAAGGGCTAATAACATGTGCTAAAAATACAGCTTTTTTAACGTTCTGTTTGCTGTTGATTGTATGTAATGCAATAGTGATAGGCCTCTAAAACGGCTTGAGTACTATCAGATGAAAGAACCATTTTTGCGGCAGATTTTGCTTCCGGACGAGCATTTTCAGGTGCAAAGCTGAGTTGGGCTATTTCTAGGGCAGGGGCGTCGTTCATACCATCTCCTACATAGGCCATTTCGTGAATACCAATTCCCGTGAGTTGGGATAACCAATGCAAACCACTTCCTTTGTTGATGTGTTTATAAATTGCATTTACAGAAACATCGGTATTGTGAACTTCCACCAAATCAGGGCGATCTTTGGTCTTTTCCAACATCTGTTGATACACATCCATGATTACGTCAAAGTCGGGACTTACAACTCCCACATCTAACTTTTTAGCTAGCTCAATTAGGGTATTCGGATATTTTGGAATCAACTCCTGATGTGCCCAAACACGTAGTTCATCAAAATAAGCTTGTATTTCCGGGGTGATAAGTTCCGAATATAGGAGCGCATTAGTTTTGGGATGATACACTCCTGTGCCAACTTCAAATAAAACATAATGACGCACATTCAACCATTGTGCAACGGCCTCAGCATAAGGATAAGGCCTTCCGGTACAAATAGTTAGAGCCGGTATAAGTGAATCGTGTTCCGATTGTTCGTTCAGTTCTTTAATTGCAGTTATTGCCTGCCAATTAGGCGGTTGAAAGGGGTGTGAAATACAGCCATCCAAATCGGTGACTACTAATTTTATCATGATGTCTGCTCGAGTTCGTAATAACTTTTTTTACGGGTGTGTGGAATCATCCAAGCTAAAGTCCAAAACATGAGGGTTGCAAAAACCAAGTATTGATACTGATTTTTGAAGTCAGCATATTCTTGTCGGGCAAATTCACCTTTTTCCAATTGGTCTATTTTTTGGATAAACCCATCTAAACCATCACTGCCACGTTGAATTTGGTAAAAATCGCCGTTGCCTTTATCAGCTATGGCACTTAAGGTTTGTGGTTGAAGTTTACTTACTACTACACTGCCTGATTCCCGGTCGCGTTTGTACCCTAAAAGACGTTTATTTTGGTCGTAAACGGGTATTGTACCGCCTTCTAAGGTTCCGATTCCAAGTGTGTACACAGAAATGCCGTTGCTAACAACTTCGTTTAATTCATCATCATAAGGTTCTCCCTGATCTTCTCCGTCGGAGATGATAAGCAACACTTTTGCTGCTTTCGATTCTTTTTCGATGGCCTCAAATGCCCGAATTGATGTGGACATTGCCGCTGCAAAATTGGTCGTTGAGCTTGGCATTTGATCGGTATCCACAATGTTTAAAAACAAACGCAGTGCGGAATAATCGGTGGTCATAGGAGATTGCAGCCAAGCTTCGCCTGTGAACACAATCAAACCTACACGGTCGCCCTTTAAGCGCTCTAATAATCTCGATATTTCGTATTTGGCTTTGTCTAATCGTGAAGGTGATACGTCTTCGGCCTTCATACTCAACGATAAATCGAGGGCAATCATTACATCAACCCCTTTTCGCTGAACTTCGCGTACTTCTGTTCCAATTTTAGGCCCGGCTAGACCAATAATTAATGTTGTTAATCCTAATAAACTCAAGGTAAAACGTATTGTTGTCATCCATTTTTTGGGACCTTTATACAGTTTATTGAGTAAATCAGATTGAAAATAGCGACTTACCTTTGCCGACCAATACCGGTTTAAACCAATATGAGCCACCAAAATGATCGGAATTAAAAGTAATAACCAAAGAAAGTGTGCAGCTTGCCAAATCATGATTCTATTAGTACGAGTTGAATGTCCATGAGATTGGTTACATGTTTTTTGGTGAAAACTAAGTCACCGGTTTGTTTAAAAAAGGAATACGAATCGTTGTTTTGTAAAAAAACTTCGGGTTCCAATCCTTTTTTTCGGGCACGTAACGTAGTTAAGCCGTTAACTAGTGCGCCGGCAGCGTCTGTTGGGCCATCTTTTCCATCAGTGCCAATGCTTAGTAGTGAAATTTTATGTTGACCCTCGATTGAAATTGCCGCTGTTAGAGCTAATTCCTGATTTCGTCCGCCTTTACCGGTTCCTGTTACGTGGACGTAACTTTCACCATGAAATACAAGCAGACTCGTTTTTGAAGCTTGTTGTTTGTCGGTTAGAACATTCATAGCACTTCGCGTGATATCAATAGCTATTTTGCGAGTAGTTTCACTATAGGCTTGAGGCGAAAACCACGCCGAAAATCCCTTTTTTTGAGCTTTCAGAGCAATGGTTTGCGCTAAATCTTTCGACGTGCCTAAAATATGTTGTTCGTGTTGGATGAGTGAATCATCACCGGGACGTGGTTTGCTGCTTTTACCGGTTCGAATACTTTCAAAGATGAAATTGGTAACATCTAAGGGTAATTTTTTGATTAAATCGTAGGATTCTAAAATGCGAAGTGCATCGGTCATATCCGATTCATCAATAGTTGTTGGCCCACTTCCGATTACGGCCGGATCATTACCGGGAACATCCGAAAGAATAATATCAATTAAAAAAACATCTTTAAGTGCCCGTAATAATCGTCCACCATGTACTTCAGAGAGTTGTTTTCTAACGGTATTGATTTCGGCAATACTTGCACCTGATTCTAATAGCAACTCATACACTTTTTGTACCGATTTAACAGAAAGTGCGCTGTTGGGTTGAAATAATAAAGCTGAAGTTCCGCCTGAAATCACATTAAAAACAAGTGATTTTGCGGGAAATGTGCGGATAAAAGCGTTTAATTCTAATGTGGCAGCAAGGTTTGTGTCACTTGGAAGTGGATGATCACAATGGAAAAATTGCGTTCTCTTTCCTTTTTGGATGGATTCTGAGCGAGGAATCAGAACGATGCCATCAGTAAGATAATCGCCCAAAATCTGCTCTAATTGTAAACTTAGTCCAGCCGATGCTTTTCCGCTTCCTATAATAAATACAGGTCTGTTTTTGGATAGGGTTATGGAGGTGTTTCCAACTAAAAGTGTTCTGCCTGTACGGGAAATGAGTCGGTTTACAAGATGAGCCGGACTCATTTCCGAAAGGGCATCATGATACAAATCGAGCAGGATTTCACGATGTCGCGTGTAAATATGTGCGAGTTGTGCCTGCTCCATGAATTTAAAATTGACCGCTACCGATAAGTTTGATTTGTGCCTTGGATGATTTTACCTGTGCAAAAGCATTTCGGGTATCTAAAATTACCGAAGTGTGGTCAGCAATAAATTGATAATCAACATTACTGTGGTCGGTAACCAAAACCACACAATGATAAGAAGCCAATGATTCAGCAGTGATTTCAACCGAATTCATGTCGAAGCCTTCTTCTTTCAAACTTGCAACATAGGGGTCGTGGTATTCCAGATTTGCAAAACCTTTCGACTGCAATATCTCCAGAATTTTAAGAGCCGGTGAGTGACGCATATCATCTACGTTTTTCTTAAATGCGGCACCTAAAATCAAAATTTTAGCATCAGGTAAACGAACCGGTTGGTGTGCAACTACTTCTATCACTTTATTAACCACATAAAACGGAACATTATCGTTTACACTTCCCGCTAATGTGATGAAATTGGCTTCAAAATCGTATTTGCGAGCCATCCACGATAAATAGTAGGGGTCGATGGGAATACAGTGACCCCCTAACCCCGGACCCGGATAAAAAGGCATAAAT
>CAZIQX010000001.1:21447-33330 GCA_964541325.1 uncultured Chitinophagales bacterium
ATGGCTTGGTTGAAGCTGCTTTTACAACTTCCCAAATATCAACACCGCCCATTCGGTCGCAAAGCTGCGCCATTTCGTTTACAAGAGCTATGTTAACCGCTCGGAAAATGTTTTCAAGCAACTTTTCCATTTCCGCAACCTTTGGGTTGGAAACTTCATGAATAACTCCCACAACCTGACGCATAGAAAGTGCGGCTAACTCCGTGCATCGTTTGGTTACGCCCCCAACTACGATAGGCGTGTTTGAGGTTGTCCATTGGGTATTGCCCGGATCAATTCGTTCAGGTGAAAACGCTAAAAAGTAATCTTTACCCACCGTTAAGCCCATGGTATCGAGAATGGGCTGAACATATCCTTCCGTTGTATTTGGGAAGGTGGTACTTTTCAAAATTACCAAGTGGTCTTTGCGCAAATGAGGTTTTATGGCCTCAGTTGCAGATATGATGTAAGACAAATCAGGATCTTTGTAGGGGGTGATGGGCGTTGGAACACAGATATACAACACATCAATTTCTTCTGAAACGCTGTAATCCGTTGTTGCATAGAACATGTTGTTTTCTACTACAAACTTTAAGTCCTCATCACTAACGTCGCCAATATAATTTTTTCCGGCATTAAGTAACTCAACTTTGCCTTCAGAAACATCTAATCCTATGGTTTTGAACCCATTTTTTGCGAATTCAACAGCAAGTGGTAAGCCTACATATCCTAAACCAATTATGCCAATCTTAGCAGTTTTAGTCAATAATTTCTCTTCTAATGTGGAGCCCGGTTTGATTTGGTTACTCATCTGTTTTTGCTAAATAAAAAGGTGAATCAATAAGGGTGATTAATGCTTGTTTCCAATCAGGTAAAGCGAGATTGGGTAAGGCTTTTTTGAGCGTGGAAATATCGGGAATTCGTGTATGAATTGCTTCATTTCTTGCCGGATTGTTTTCGATACTTGTTTGATAGATTTCTAAAGGAAAAGATGCTGAATTCGTGAAGATTTCTGCCAATGCCCTAATTGAAATACCTTCCGGTTGACCAATATTAGCGACTAAGTTTTGTTCAGATATCTCAACAAGTAACTTATAAACGACTTTTACCGCGAATTCTACCGGACAAAACGCCCGTATGTGAGTTCCGTCGCCCAATACAGGTAAAGGGGTTTGAGTTTGTACAGCTTGTAAGAAACGGGGAATTACCATTCCACAATCAGCTTGTTGGCGGGCACCGAACACATTAAAAAAGCGTCCGATTATCAATTTCCACTCGGTAGATGTTGCTTTGTTCAGAGCGTATAGCTCGAGTTCACGTTTTAAACGAGCATATCGAAAACGGGGATTATCAACTAAAAAATCACTAACTGAAAGCGCATCAGTTTCTTTGAGTGGCTCTTTAATGTGCTGTGCGCCATATACTTCCGAAGATGAAGCGAAAAAGGTGGGGATACGGTATTGGGCTGCCCATGAAAACCAACGTTTACCGGCTTCTACATGATTTTCAAAATCCGCTGATGGAGTTTTTACAACCGTTTCAACACCAACCGGTGAAGCAAAATGAAAAAAAAGATCCGGTTTAAAAGTTAGGCTTTCAGGAAGATGTGAATCCGTAATATCTGCCTGAATGAGTTTCAGTCGGTCGGAGGTTAGGGCTTGGGATAAATTATCGGGATTACCTTGCGAAAAATTATCAATTACCCATACCAGATATCCTTTTTGAAGCAGAAAATCAGTGAGATGTGAACCGATAAAGCCCGCACCTCCTGTAATAAGCGCGCTTTTTTGCATTAGCCGAAAGGATGAGCGCTAAGTGGTTGAGCTGCAAAAGGATGATAGTCTCCTTTTAACCCAATCGGAGTTGCATTACGAATGGAATGTACAATTTCGATTGCTTTACGAGCATCTTCCAAACCATAACCACCACCTGCTAAAATATCTTTATAGGTTTCGGTGTGTAGTTCGGTAAAACCTTCGCTGAACTCGAGTTCTTCACCGCCAATTTTTATTGAACGATAGGTACGCTGACCTTTAGCAGCCACTTCTTGAGGCAATGTATCAGCGTTGATACTTAAAAACCATCGAACTCGTGCATGTTCAAATTCTAAATATCCTGAAGCGCGGTCGTGGGTATGCACGTGCACATCACTGTGTTGTATATCCCCAAAAACCCAATTCAACATATCGAAAAAATGTACGCCAATATTGGTAGCAATCCCACCTGATTTGGTGATATCTCCTTTCCAGGATGTGAAATACCAGTTCCCGCGTGATGTGATGTAGGTCAGGTCAACATCAACTTTTTCGTTGCCACGTTGTGTTAACATGCGTTCCCGAAAATCAATAATGGTTTTATGCAGGCGTAACTGAAGGACATTGTAAATTTTTTTGCCCGTTTCCTTTTCGATATCCAACAAGGCATCAATATTCCAAGGATTTAACACGAGGGGTTTTTCACAAATCGCGTCGGCGCCGGCACGTAGAGCAAAACGGATGTGTGCATCGTGCAGATAATTAGGCGTGCAAATACTTACGTAATCGAGTTGCATATTTTGTTCGCGGCGTAGTTTTTCTATATGGCGATCAAAGCGCTCATATTCAACAAAAAAAGCAGTTTTTGGGAAAAAGCTGTCCATAATTCCTACACAATCGTGTTTATCAACTGCTGCAACAAGATTATTTCCGGTGTCCTTGATGGCCTTTAGATGTCGTGGAGCGATGAATCCGGCTGCTCCGACCAAAGCGAAATTTTTCATGGGTTTTGCTAATCGTTAAAATCGCTCGAATATATGAAGGAATGAAGAAATAAGAACGAAGTTAGATGCTGAAGGCCAAAAGCTGATCGTTAGATGGAAGGTGTATGAAAAGTTTTAAAGGGTTCAGAATTCAGGGGTTAGTAGTAAGAATTCAGTGATTGATGATGTAAGATTGAGTTAATTTCAGCAATCAGCAATCAGCAATCAGCAATCAGCAATCAGTAATCATAAATCATAAATTGGTGATAAAACCCCCAAATTCTGACATCCGACATCCGACATCCGACATCCGACATCCGACATCCGAAATCCGTCACTAAACCTGTCCCAGCCAGTTTTTATCATGGTTTCTGAACAATCCGATCAAATAGTGAATCAAGTCTTCGTCGAGTTTACCTTTATTTACAGCTTCAATATTCTGATCTAAGTGATTCAAATTTGTAGTGCCAACAATTGCACTATCCACACCATACCAAAAGCAGGTAAAACGGATGGCTGTTTCCAACCATTTCTCGCCAAAATCAAGATTCATGGTTTTCATTCTATGCCAATATTCTTCGGCATAATGGCCACTCGGAACTTCGTTAAAACGCCATGGAGCATTACCGATCGGACGTTTCGCTATTACACCTAAGGCATGTTGTTTGGCTTTAGGTAGCGAAGTATGCAGAACTCGTTGGTCGAATAAATTGATGGATGTTTGAATGGCTTGCATTCGGTTGGTGTAAATGGCATAGTCTAAAATTTCATTTTCACCGGAATATCCAAAAACCTTGATTTTTCCCTCTGAACGAGCTTTTTCAAGAGCATCAATTACTTCTCCACGAACTAAAGTATAGCGCTCGCACGAATGTAGAAAAACTATGTCAATAACGTCGGTTTGGAGTTTTTTACGTGCTTCATCAATTCCTTTATAAACAGCATCATAACTCCAATCAGCAACTCCTTCAACTCCATAGCCAACTTTAGTGGAAATTACGATTTCATCACGGCGTTTTTTACACAAATAGTTGCCGATTCGTTCTTCACTCAAATGATAACCCCTAGCGGTATCAATCAGATTAATACCACGGTCAACTACTTCATTTAAAAGCTTTTCAACATTTTTTTCTGATAAATCAGGTGAGCCAATATGTCCGGCGCCATAACCTAATGTTGAAACTTGAATCCCCGTATTCCCAAAGTTTCGTTTCTCAATCGTTAATTGCATAGTTACTTATTTAGTTGAACATTCCGAATAGCCTGAATTCGTTCTAAAACAGGCGGATGCGAATAGTGCAAATAAACATAAAAAGGATGAGGAGTCAAATTCGATAAGTTATCACGGCTTAATTTTTTTAATGCATCAATCATGGGCTCGCGTTTTTCGGTGTGAATAACGGCAAACGCATCTGCTTCGAATTCGTGTTTTCTTGACCGAACATTCAAGTAAAGTGATAATAATTGGTCAACCGGACTCAAAATCATAGAGAAAAAAATGATTCCTGCATAAATTGGGGTTGAACTCATGAAAAAGGCTTCATAGAGTGCCGGTTCGCGCATAAAGACGCCAAAAAGCCAAAATAAAATGAAACTGTGGATCACACCTAAAATCATGGATTTTAAGATGTGTTTGTGCTTGTAATGACCGATTTCATGAGCCAAAACAGCTACCAATTCCTCTTCGGTATGATTTTGAACTAAGGTGTCATACAAAGCGATTCGTTTATTTTTCCCAAAACCGGTGAAAAATGCATTCGATTTAGCACTTCGTTTAGAACCATCAATCACAAAAATGTTTTGCAGGTTGAAACTCACTTTTTGTGCAAATGCCATAATTGAATCGCGCAAACTACCGTCTTCTAAAGGGGTAAACTTATTAAACAATGGCATAATCCAGGTAGGAGCTACAAATTGTATCACCAAGGAAAACAATTGCATAGCCAACCATGCATACAACCAAGCCCAATCGCCAAGCATTTCAAGCATCCACAAAACAAGAGAAATCAAAGGTGCGCCTAAAACTAGACTTAAACCTAAGCCTTTAAGTGCATCACTTAGCCAGGTTTTCCAGGTTGTTCGATTGAATCCAAAACGTTCTTCAATTACAAAAGTGCTGTATATACTAAACGGTAAACCAAGTATTCCAGAAAGCGCACTTAAACTACCCAGGAAAAGGAGTCCGGTTGGTATAAAACCCAATCCAAAACCTAATGCCCATTGGTGCATCCATTCAAATCCGCCCAAAAACCAAAATCCTAAAAATCCGATTAAACTAACTGCGGATGATAACCAACCGAAACGCGTTCTCACTTTTAGGTATTCCTGAGATTTGGCGTATTTCTCAGCATCATACACTTCGCTGAACTCTCTGGGAACCTCTTTTTGAAGTGCCCCTAAATTGAGTTTATCGGCAATAAATTCCAGTAACTCGTTCAGAATTAATGTGGATAAAACTACCCATCCAATCCAGTTTAAATCCGTCATTTTCCGAAACCAAACAATTTTTTGATTTTACTGAATAGAGAAGGTTTATTATCAACAGCTTCGAAGCGGCGTTGTAAATCTTCTCGTTTGGTTAAGGTGATGTTTTTCTTTTGGGTATCTACTCGTTCTCCACGTTCAGAACGTTCACCACGTGGTTTTCTTCGGTTTCTACCACCACGTTTTTCGTTTCGGTCCACTTTTTCTGCAATTTGTTCTCTTGGTTGAGTCGTTGCTCGTTTTACCTCGGTACCGGAATCGCTCGTTTTTCCACTTTTACGACGAGGTTGTGCACGCTCTTCAACTGGTTTAGCAGGTTGCTTTTCTTCTTTTGGTGGTACTTCGGTTTTTGCTGTCGCTTTTTCTTTTTGGGCTTCGGCTTTTTGTTTTTCTGCTAATTCAACTTGGCGACGTGTTGTGGAAGTGCGAATATATTGTTTAGATGCTTCTTCGCTAGCTGTTGAGGCAGGTGCTGAGGCCAACATTTCTTTAAGGTGTTCTGGCGTTGTTGCACTCACTTCAGCTTTTTTTGCTTTTGCCGGACGAGTACGTCCGCGGCCTTTTCGATCAGCTTGCAGGTCATCCTGTATTTCTTGAGAAGGTTCATGACCCGCAGGATAACGCTCTTCAATCGGTGTTTTTACATGAGCTTTTATGCGTCCCCATGAACGAAGTTCTTTACCACTAACCAAGGTAACCGCTATTCCCTTTGCTTCTGCACGGGCAGTTCGACCAATTCGGTGAATGTAATCTTCCGGTTCGTGTGGTACCTGAAAGTTAAACACGTGGCTTACTTCATCAACGTCGATACCTCGCGCGAGAACATCTGTGGCTACTAATACACGAATTTTTCCGGATTTAAACCCATCTAAGGTGATTTCACGCTCATCTTGTTCGCGATCGCCATGAATTACACCCGCTGCCACTTCAGCTTTCATCAATTTTTTGAATAAATGATCGGCATCGCGCTTCGTTTTGGTGAAAACTATAGCAGAAGTAACCTCTTCGTTTTTTACCAAATCAATCAGAACTTCTTCGCGGGTTTCTTCAGTTACCCGGTACATGATTTGAGAAATGCCACTTGCCGTGCGTGCTACGGAGCAATCTACTCGAACAGGGTTGTTCACGATAGACTGGAAAAAGCGATGCAGGGTATCCGGAATGGTAGCGCTGAATAAAATATTTTGACGTTGCGCTGGTAATTTGGAAATGATTTTTTGAACATCAGGCAAAAAACCCATATCGAGCATACGATCGGCTTCATCTAAAATCAAAACTTCCAGTTTTGAAAAATCTGCATACCCCATTTTGATATGATCGAGGAGGCGCCCGGGTGTTGCAATGATAATATTGGCGCCGTCTGTTTTCAGAGCACGTTCCTGAATGCTAAACTCGGAACCGTCTGTTCCCCCAAAAACAGTAGCAGAACTAACACCGGAATAATAACCGATAACCGTTACTTGTTCATCAATTTGATTGGCAAGTTCACGAGTAGGGGTTAAAATGAGGCAACGAACTCCTGCTCCAGGGTTAGTTTGTAATTTTTGGAGAACAGGAATCACAAAGGCACCTGTTTTTCCCGTTCCTGTTTCAGATGAGGCGATAATATCACGACCTTCTAAAATGGGAGGGATGCTCTCGAGTTGGATTTTTGTAGGGCTTGAAAAGCCAACATCTCGTAGCCCGTCGAGGATGTTTTCGTTAAGTGCTAAATCGCTGAAATTCAAAAGATATTCTATTTCTTAGGTTGATTGCTGATAGTAATTTCCTGTTACAGCCGAAATTCGTCGGTATGTTATTCTGTAATACAGGATTAGTTTGCTTGTTCGATGTCCGTTTTTCTTTGTGTTGAATCATCAAAGGCAAAAAATTGTGTGTCAAATATACGAAGAGTTCGGTTCTGCTTATGATAGATGAAATAAACTGGTAAAGCAGCCAAAATCATCCCCAAAATACCGATCAATCCGGCTTCCGGACCAAAAGCTCCTCCTGAAAACAAGGCTTCTGTTTCATTTCGGGTGTATAGAAACAAGCTGTTTTCGATGGTTTGTCCACTTACCGGCATTCCAAATAAACCCGCTTGGAACCAATTCCATGAAAAATGAAGGGCAAAGGAAATATACAGGCGTCCGGTTACCGCAATTGGAAATACAAGTAAGAGTCCGGCAAGTGAAATATTTAACGTTGAAATCCAGTTAGCGTTGGGATTACCGATATGCAGAGCACCAAAAAGAAACGATGTAAGAAATGCCGCCACCCAAAATCCTTGCTGAATACTCATTGTACCAAAGCGAAACCCTTCCGATAACACACGCAATAGATATCCCCTAACCTGAAGTTCTTCGTAAAAACCAACAGCAACCATCAGTAAAAAGAAGCCAAGTACTTTGGAATAGTCAGGATTAGGATTTAAGGAAAAGGAAAAACCGGGCATTAGTTGAAGTAATAAAGCAATGACTCCCATTGCAAAAGCTCCGGCAAATAAGCCAATACCGAGGTCTTTAATCAGAACGGTAGCACCTTCGCCGGTAAACATTCCTATCGCCTTCATAGGTAATTGATCGATGTATCGCAAGGCTATCCAGGTTGCTAAAGGCAATGAAATAGCAAAAGCAAACGGCATAGAACGATAGGTTTCCGGTAAAAAATCGAAGGCTAAGGCCAAGGGAAAACTCAGCACTATTAGAATGAGCAGAAATGAGCCGATTTTCCAACCAGCGCGCAATTTATTCTGTGCATTAAAAAATAAAAACATACTTTAAACCCAATTAATGATGATTTTATGTGCGGAAGATACACCATCCATAGCAGTAAAGAAGCATTGGAAAAGCATTTTGGCGTTCACTCAGATAATGATGAGTTATTTCAGGCTGATTATAATGTTTCGCCGGGAGCTTATCATCCGGTTTGTTTAATGCCAAAGCCCGGGAAAAAGGGAATAGGTGGCTTGCATTGGGGACTTATTCCTGAATGGGCAAAAGATAAAACCATTGCATTTAAGCTGATAAACGCCCGAAGTGAAACTCTCGATCAAAAACCAAGTTTTCAAAAATCGTTTGAACGGCATCGGTGTTTAATTCCTGCAAACGGGTTTTATGAGTGGAAAAAAGAGGGCTCCAATAAGTTACCCTTTTACATTTTTGTGCCTGAACGACCTTTATTTGCATTTGCTGGGTTATATGCTCGTTGGCTTAACCCCGAAACCAACCAATATGTATGGACATACACCATCATCACTACGGAAGCAAATGAAAAATTGAAGCCTCTTCACGACCGAATGCCGGTAATTTTACAAGAACAGGATTACGAAGAATGGCTAAATCCGGAACAAACAAATACACGGGATTTAAAACATGTATTGATCAGTTTATCGGATAAAGAGGTTGATTTATACGAGGTTTCAGATGCAGTAAACTCAACTAGAAATAACAACGAAAACCTTATTAAACCACATAGATCAGCATTATTTTGAATGATGGGTAGATTTGTTGTGTAAGGAAACGTGAGTTTTAGAGATATTTCTTTAAATGTCTTCTTTGTAGAAGTATCAATTTAGCAGGATGGATTGATAAGGCATGGCAACGTTGTCTTACACTAATAAAAGTTTGTGAATAGGTATCTTAAGCAGGTTGTTTTAACAAAAAAAAAGCCGACGCAATAGCATCGGCTTCAAAGATTTAAGGGGATGTCCTGATAACTAATTCAGGCTCTTTTAAATCATTTCAGATTAGAAACGTTTTCCTTTGTTTTGGAAACCACCACGATCACCACCGCGGTCACCGCCACGATCGCCACCACGGTCAAAACGCTGACCACCGCCACGATTACCGCCACCATTAAAAGGACGACGTGGAGCATCAGTTTTTGGACGAGCAACAGCTACATTAATCACTTTGCCGTCGTACTCAGCTTGGTCCAACTCAGAAATAGCTTTTTCACCGGCTTCATCAGATGCCATTTCAACGAAACCAAAACCACGTGAGCGGCCTGATTCACGATCGGTGATAACTTTTGCAGATGTTACTTCGCCATATTCTTGGAATAATTCGAGTAAATCGTTGCTTTCAATGTTGTAGCTGAGATTTGAGATATAGATGTTCATTGGAAAAAAAGAGAGAGATTTAATGTTGGTTGTTTTTTTGAGATAAATACAGAAGTTCAATGTTCTGCTAAGAAGAGCCTAAATAAGGACAACCACATAGAGAGATGAGGAATCTGAATTAATCGTAAGAAAAGGTAGGAATATTTTTTTGAGCAAACTACTGCCTGTAAATTAATTTTTCGGGGGTTTGTGTAAAAAAAACTTATACCTAAGTCGGGTAATTAAGGCCAATAGGCCTCTATAGTTCTGCCCTTAAAATATTTTTACGTTCGTCTGATTATCATTTCCACATTAAACGGTATTATTCGCCGTCTATTGGCGGACTGTTTCTTTAGCTATCGAGTTTTTATTTATGAAATTATACACAAAGATTTTTATTGGTCTTCTTGCAGGTATTGTATTTGGTTTAGTTGCCGGCGAATATGCGCTTTACGTTGAGTTTTTAGGGACCATTTTTATCCGACTAATCACAATGGTCGTAGTTCCACTGGTAATGGCATCATTAATCTTGGGAACGGCTAGTCTTGGAAATGTTAAGCAGCTGGGACGCATTGGATTAAAAACATTTTTATACTACACTATTACAACCGCTATTGCTATAACTATAGGTTTAAGTTTGGCAAATCTGTTACAACCGGGTTCAGGATTAGACGAAGCTTCTAAACAAATTCTTCTTGAAAACTATCAGGGAATTGCCCAAGAAAAGATCTCGTCTTCTCAGGATACATCCGTGGTTGATATGTTGGTGCGGATTATCCCAACCAATCCATTTGCATCAATGGCCAATAACGATATGTTGGGACTCATTTTTTTCAGTTTAAGTTTAGGTATTGCTCTTACCTATTTGCCCTCAGAGAAAACACGTGGTTTTTTAAATGGCATACAAACACTAAATGATGCTGTTGTGGAATTGGTTCATTTAATTATGAAATTTGCTCCCTACGGTGTGTTTGGTTTGATGGCTGTTGTGGTGGCAAAGTTTGGTGTAGATATTTTGTTTACCCTCTTAAATTACTCTTTAGTGGTATTTCTAGGTCTTTTCTTGCATATACTCATAACCTATTCGCTTTCAGTTCGGATTTTAGGTAAACGTAATCCGATTAGTTTTCTGCGCGATATGCGAGAAGTGATGATTTTAGCTTTTTCTACATCATCAAGTAATGCAACACTTCCCGTTAACATGGATAACTGTACCGAAAAATTTGGAGTTTCACCAAAAGTTTCAAGTTTTGTTTTACCGCTTGGTGCCACTATCAATATGGACGGAACCGCTCTGTATCAAGGTGTTGCAGCCGTATTTATTGCTCAAGTTTATGGAATCGATTTATCGCTTGGCGATCAACTCATGATTATTTTAACAGCCACTATGGCTTCGGTCGGAGCAGCAGGAATTCCCGGTGCCGGACTCATCACCTTAACGGTAATTCTTCAAACGATTGGTATTCCAGTTGAAGGAATCGCCCTTATTCTAGGGGTTGACCGCATTTTGGATATGTGTAGAACCGTTGTAAATGTTACGGGTGATGCGAGTTGTGCTATTTATGTTTCAGAATCGGAAAAAGTGAACTAAGAATTATTCTGTTTGGGTGAGTTTTTTGTACACATACGAGACTCCCATCAAGAACGCACCTACGCCGGCTAGCAACACAAAACGCCAAAAAACATCAAGATTTTCTAAATCCACTATCAAGAGTTTAAGAATAATAAAGCCTAGTGTTCCAAACCCAAGGCGCTTCATAAACAAACTTTTTTGGCGAACTCCCCAAATCAGCATTCCAACGGAGTAAAGAACCCATAAGCTCGTAGTGAATAACAAGGCTAATGTAACGACATGAAATTCAGCCCAAATCCAGGTCATTACAGCGGAATGTGCTACCAAGCCCACCGTTCGATTGAGCAAATCAAAAGGCATAATTCGCAACGCAAAGCCTGTTGCAGTAAACATGGAGAGTACCAATAGAGCCTCCCAATGCAAAAAAGGACGAATAGGAGTGTATCGTTCTTGAAAAATCCAAATACTCACTGCAAGCCCCAAAAGCAGATACAACCAATCCAGAAAGTGATAGGAATCTTTTTTATCACGAATCACCAATGCAGAAAATGAAGCCAAAAGAACGGGAAAAACGGTGAATAAATTACTTTCCACCAAAAAATAAAAGGCTACTGAACCTACAAAAAGCATGGAGCTCATGAATACAGCGTTTGCATTACGATTTTTTGGTACAGAATACACACCTGCAATTAATAAAAGGGCTAAAATGAATCCGGCTATGCCAGTCGTAGTATCTTGAAAAGCAAAAATATCTTTTAATAAAAACAGATAGATACATGGCGTTAGCAAGAAAGCGTAATCCCATTCCAGCCAGTTTTCAGTGGCTTTCCAACGCAACAATCGTGCAGGGCCGGTGCTGAAAACCATCAAGGCAAAAAAGACTGCAATCAACATCTGTTCACTTACCGAAAACTCTGCATACGTATAGAGGTTGATGTACCCGATTAAAGTAGTAATCCAACCTAAAATCATGGAAAAAACGCCTAAAATGCGCCATTGATAAAGAAGAGATAACAAACTTGCTGTTAC
>CAZIQX010000001.1:33340-43188 GCA_964541325.1 uncultured Chitinophagales bacterium
GTGACGGAAATCATCACTAACAAAGCAAGTAAACCCAATACATTAGGCTTCTCTGAGCTGAGTAAAAAAGGGGAAACATAACCGCCCAATGCGGCAAATAGACCTATATATTCTCGTTTGTGGAGCCATGTAAGTCCAAATGCAAAAATCGTTATGCTAATCATGGCAGCACTTGCCAACCAATCGGGCAATAACAGGAACCATTGGTCAGCGGCGTAAGTGGTTAGATAAAGCACGCCAAAACCAGCCCCTTTGAGTAAATCCGGCATCCGAATGCGATCATCTCGAACCAAATAACTCAAACCGATTAAGCTAATTCCTGTAATTATTCCAATGATGAGTCGGGTTAATACCCCTAACCAACCTTGTTCAACTGAATACACAAAAAAGTAGGCCATAGAAACGATTAGTAAGCTCACGCCAACTTTATTGAGCCAAAAATCACTCTGTTGCCAAAAAGGTGGGTTTTGCTCGGTCTCTTCCTCTTCAAGAATTTCTCTTTCAAGCTCGCGTTCCGGTTTTTTGTGAGAGAGGTACGAAAAGCTTGCTCGTTTACGTAAAACTTCACGCTCAAGCTGTAAAACCCGTTCTTCTAATTCGGCAAGACGTTTATCGTATTCGTTAGACTCCATACTCCCAATCCGTTTGTTCAGAAGAAGATAGTACAAAGTTTTTTTGAATGATAACGTCTATTTACCGAAATGTTGATGGTGAATGAGGGCGCTAGTGATGATTAATAAGGTTTTTTCGTTGTGTGCTAATAATTCTGAGGGGTTTCCTCGTTCATTTTTCCCGGTTTCAATTAGCACAGAAAATGAAGCGTCTTTTTTTTGGGAAATTGACCCTATTAGTCGATTTTGTGGTGAATAAAAGGTGAAAGAATCTGCTTGCCAACGAGGTGTTTTGGCATATGAAATTCGATTTTCGTAGGCGTTATAAATGGTATAATGATGAAAACCTAATGAGATAGCCTTCACAATAAATCCCAATCGTTGATGCTGTTTCGATTCGATATTCCATACAGTTCGTAATAAATCCTGCTGCTTTTGAATGGTAAAAATGACGTTATCGTGCGCATCACAAAGTTCGGCATGGCCAGCATTTCTTAGGATTGATAAATACCCGCAAGCATGATTGGAATCACAATTAATTTGGATGGTTGAATAAGGATTAGCCGAATTGAATACAGATTCTTTTGCCCTGAAATAGATACTCCCATGTTTGGGAAGCATGCGTTGAAGTTGATATTCAGTTACAGGAAGCAGTGTCATGGATTAAATAAAGCCCTAAAATTTTGTTGTGTGGCTCCGTACGCCGTGTAATTAAAAAAAGTTGCTTGGGAATTGTAAAGATTTGGTTAAGGGATGAAACGCTTATGATGTAATGAACTTGGTTAAAAACAGTATATTCCCGCATCGATATCAATCAAGTTTTTACTCTATGCTGAATTACAGACACCTGCTGTTGGTCATGTTGGGATTAATGATGACCACTATTTCTCAGGCTCAACCTCAATTTTCTCAAGAAGAACTTAAAACCGGGTATGCTCTACGAGGCGATTCTACATGGTTCGTGTTTGCTCCGGGTTTATACCGTCAGGGAAACGTTGAAAATGCCGTAGTTACCGGTTCATTTCGCGGTTGGAGTCAGGATATGGACGACAAAGCCTATCAATTAGACAATTTCGGCTCGTTTTGGGCAAAAGGGTTTTTCAATCCCAAGTTTGATGTCATTACTCCCGGTGCTGAATACAAATTCCGCGTAAATAATGGTGATTGGCTCGATCCTCATGGCGAAGCTCCTAATGTAAAAAACGGCAATTTGTTGTTCATGCACAACGTAACGCCCCCAACTTTAAAAGCAGAAATTCAAGCAAATGGTGTAATTTGGGCCGAAATTGGAGGTGTTGAGCGTTCCCTAAATCCATCCGACTACAAACTAACCAACGCATTAGGTGAGGAACTTAAGATTGCTTCAGTTTTACCCAATACAGCTTCTCAAACACTAATTACACCGGCTCAAAAACTCGATAAGCGCCGTGTGTATTATTTAGAAATTCCATCAGCGAAATTAAAATCGGTGGTTAGTTACGATGGTTGGTTTAGAACCTTGTATTCCGATAAGGCTCTGGGCGCCAATATTTCTGAAGATGGAAAATCAACTGTATTTCGTCTTTTTGCACCGCGTGCTGTTGAGGTTCATCTGTTTTTCTACGATGACGCCAAAGCATCTGAACCTGAAGCAAAGCATGCTATGAAAATGGATGAAAACGGCGTTTGGGAATTCATAGCTGATGGAAATCTAAAAGGCACGTGGTACGATTTTACGATTCATGGTTTTGATGAACCCGGGAATCACTACTACGAACAAATAGGTGAAACGGTAAGCGACCCTTACGCTCGTGTAAATGATGACGCCTGGGGACGCTCCATGGTTTGGCCGGCTACAAAACCGGCAACACCGCTCAAAAACGGAATCCCTAACTATTCTGATGTAATCGCCTATGAAGTTCATGTGCAGGATTTCACCGATTTATTACCCGTTTCCGACGATTTAAAAGGTACATTACCTGCTATGTATAAATCCGGTCTAAAGAATAAAAACGGGGCTAAAGTAGGTTTTGATTATTTAGTTGATTTAGGAATTAACACCGTTCACTTGATGCCGGTTCAGGAGTTTTTGCACTATCCTGAAGAATGGTGGCGTCCGGCTTTTAAAGACGACCCGTTTATGATTGAAGCAGGCATTTCGGAAGAAAATTATCAGTGGGGATACCGCACCACCCATGCATTTGCTATCGAAACCCGATTTCGACAAAAAGGAACAGCTCCCGGAATGGAACGAGAGCAGTTTCGCGATTTAGTTCAGGCTTTTCATGATAAAGGCATTGCCGTAATTATTGATATTGTGCCGAATCACACCGGAGAAAATATGGATGGTAAAAACTATTACCTCAATTTTAATGGTATTGATAAGGTGTATTATTATCGCACCAAAAATTTGGAACACATTGGTGAATACGGAAATGAAGTTAAAACCGAAAATCGCCCCATGGTTCAGCGTTGGCTCATCGACCAATGTTTACATTTTATCAATGAGTTTGGGATTGATGGTTTTCGAATTGATTTAGCCGGACAAATTGATGAACAAACCTTAATTGCGCTCAAAAAAGCGATTGGCGAAGACAAAATTCTGTACGGAGAACCTTGGATTGGCTCAAACGACCCGAATTACGAAAACAACCCTGATTGGGATTGGTACAAAGTAGATTCACCGATTACCTTTTTCCAAGATGATGCCCGCAATGCATTTAAAGGCGGTGCATTCTTAGATGTGAATAATCCCGATCCAAAAAAAGAACGTGGTTTTGCCGGTGGAAACACGTCCGTTCGTAATTTGGTGAAATTGGCCTTGCAAAATCATTTTCCGGAAGAAAAGTCACCACATAGTGGCATAAACTATTTGGATATTCATGATAACTGGACCTTAGCGGATCAATTTGCCGTTTCTGATTGGAATGGATTACAGGGTGTGATGGAAGACCGGGTTAAAATTGCTTTAACTTTATTAATGACCTCACAAGGACCATTAGTATTGAATGGGGGAACAGAGATTTTGCGATCTAAAGGTTCAGCTGAACTTAAGGAAACCATCAAAGAAATGACCAATGGCACTAAAGTGTATCTGCATGGAAAACGAGATACCTACAACATGCGCAAAGCCAATCAGTATGTGTGGGAGACGGTAGGGCTCAAAAAAGGACAAAAAGGCGCCGTTTCCGATTTTAAAGGCATGTTTGAATTTTGGAAAGGCATGATAGCGTTCCGAAAATCTGATTTTGGTGATGTGTTTAAATCTCAACATGCGGTTCCTGATGGGTATTATCGTTTTATCGAACCCGAAAACACCGCCTTATTCGGTTACTTCGTAGATGAAAAAGTTCTTGTAGTGATGAATGTGGGTGATGAAAAAGCAAGACTTGAGAATGTTGAATTACCCGCCGGAAAATGGAAATTAATCGGTCATAATTCGGGAGTAAATCACACAAAAGGCCTTTCTGTAAAAGGTAAATCAAAAAACCTAAAAGGTGGAAAAGCCGAGTCGTTTGAATTGGGTGCAACCGAATTTTTGCTTTATGTGAAGGAGTGACAAGGGAATGGATGATATCCGTTGGCTTCAGCGTTTAGAGCAGTTTTCAAAAGCATTGACTTTACTAAAAGACACCGCTTTAGAAACGAATCTTTCCGTAGCAGAACGTGCAGGACTCATTCAATTTTATGAAATGAGTATCGAATTAGCATGGAAAGTGTTAAAAGATTATCTCGAAGATCAGGGTTTTATGAATCTGCAAGGTCCAAGAGATGTAATTAAACAAGCATTTCAGCAAGGAATTATTCATAATGGTCATGTTTGGGCTCAAGCTTTACAAGATCGAAACCTGACCGTTCATACCTATAACGAATCAATAGCATTAAAAGTAGAATTGCTTATTCGAGAACTTTATTTACCCTTATTAAATCAACTCGAACATGAACTCCGTTCACGATCCTAAATCCGATTTTGGTTTAATCCCCATTGATTTTAAACTCATCGGAGAAATCATGGCTCAGTTTCCGGTTGAAGAGGTATATATCTTTGGTAGCCGAGCGAAAGGCACACATAAACGTGGTTCCGATGTGGATTTAGCTCTTAAAGGTTCTCAATTAACCGAACAAGATGTAGCACGGATTCACTATTTGTTAAATGAGGAAACCATCATGCCCTACTTTTTTGATGTTGTTTTATGGGATGATTCCTTAGATGTTAATTTTGCAAATCATTTAAGTCGGGTTGCCAAAAAACTCTTCGAATAAACAAATTATCAATTGATTTGTTAATCAAGTGCACGTACCATGTAGTTTATCAACGTTAAGTAAATTATTTTTGACGGTGATAATTCATTGTTATTCAAAAGCAAAAAGTCATGAGTTCAAAACCAACAGAAACGACCTTTAGGGGGTCGATGTTTACGGCAAGAGAGCGTTTATTTCTATATGGAGGGATGTTTTTGTTATATCTCTTCTTTGGAATTGTATTAAAGCTTGGTTATCCGATTCCCATTGACCACGCTGATGTAGGCGGTTATCTCATTAGTGCAAGAGATAACATCTTGTCCATTTACAGACCGTTTGGGTATTCCTGGTTTTTTCAGGTGTTACATAGCATCAGCGATTCGATGAATGCCTTATTTGTAGCGCAATATCTGGTTTTTATGATTTCCGGTTATGGAATGATATTCACCTTGGAATACCATCAACTGATAAAAAATAAAGGCATTATCGCCGGTTTGGCAGTACTTTTAATCACAGAACCTACTGCTTTGTACTTAACCAACCATATGGTAAGCGACAGTTTATTTTCACCCATTGGTTTGCTATTGATTGCGGGTATTTTTTGGATGATTCAACTTCAGGATGTACGTTGGAAACTCGTGTCCTTAGTGATTAATCTTATTCTACTATATGCTTTATTTTATTTGAGATATGCGGCTTATGTTCATGTTGTTTTACTTACGCTAAGTGGGCTGTTTGCGTTCAAGCAACTCATTTGGAAAGGAATTTCAGTTGCCTTACCAGTAGTGGTTATTTTTTTTGCTATACAAGCTATCACCTTTGAAATGGAAATGGAATACCAAATTCGGTCGTATTCTCCGTTTAGTGGATGGGTACTTTCAAATAATGCAACAGCAATGATTCCGGAAATTCGGTATAAAAAGGTTGATTTTGCAGATTCTACATTAGAAGAAATTCATCAACACGTACTTAGTTTCCCAGATACAACCTACTCGTGGTATCATGTTAATGCTACTCATTTTATGTGGTATAAACATTTCCCCGGTAAAACGTACATGACCAAACTGTTCCGGGATCGAAAAAAATCGTACGTTTGGGGCTGGGGGCGTGCAGGCTTGCAATTTCAAGAGTATGGAAAAACGTTAATCAAGACATTTCCACTCGAATATGTTTCGAATTACCTGTTTCCTAACGTAAAACAATTATTCTTATATCATCCTTACCACGAGTTACGCGTTTATAAGCCGGATGAGCTTCAAAAAACCTGGTTTGCCTTGCCGTTTACAGAGTTTACATTTGAAAATGAGTGGTTTGATGGCAACGAATGGTATTCTATGGGTTTGTTTTATTTACGATGGATAGGTTTATTTACTGCTTTGGGTTTGTTGATTTTTTTACTTGCAAAAAAACACTTTCCTTGGAAAGAAGAGCGTGTACTTTGGGTACTTGTCTTGTTTTTAGCGGGATATTTTACATTTTCGGTGATTTCACACCCTATTAATAACTTTCGTTATTTAGCACCAACTTTTGCAGCTATGTATGTTGCTATAGCATTGGTTGCCGATTATGCTATTCGATGGTTTGCTACTAAAAAAATCGAGCAACACTAAAGCCTACAAAATATCCGGGTTGGTCTAAACGCTTACTAAAATCAACCCGAAGAAAATCGAATAAACCGTTCACAGATAAACCGGCTTCATGGTGCATGGTTTGAATCCATACATTACCCGGATTAAGTAAGGAATTAGGTTTAGACCATGAATAAGCATGTCCTCCATGCACAAGAAAAGTAATTCCACTTTTTGCGATTCCATATAAGCCTAAAATTTCTAAAGGAACTGTTCGGAAATTGTGTTCCCATAAAATTCATGCGATATGATTTCTTTGTAAAAATTGGTACGGCAAGGTTTTTAGCGTTCCGAATGGCGCGTACAATCCCATCGAACCATCCAAAGAAAGCGCTCTCTGTGGAGGTAAATCACCAATTGAACTTCCGCCTAATAACTTCACATACAATTGATTGGGGAGCAAACGGCGTTTAAAAAACGTATCAAAAACATAATCCACTTCCAGAAAAGCTCGTGTGAACGAAAAATCAGAACCCCAAAACGAGTTGGCGTATTCTAAGGATATACTTGCTCGTTTTTGAGCAATTGCTGCAACAGGAATGAGTTCATCTCCGAACTCAACAGAAGTTTTGAATGAATGAGTACGTCCCGGAGTAATTAATGGATTTATTCGCTCCGGTTGTGTAAACCCTATGATATCAAAATGAGTGCGTTCTCGAACGGTTTGTGCTTGATCGACTAAAAAACCGGCTTTTAAGCGTGTTCTTGGAAAATTGTTGAACCAAAATCGGGTTGAAGCGCTCAGTTCTACTTGTTCGGAACGATAGTAATCATAATAATCGCGTCCACTTAATAGAAAAGCTCCCGATGAAATCCAACGGTTGTAATATAGAGAGGTAAATCGTGTCTCAATGTCGTTATTATAACGTAGTTCCACGTTAACCGGACGCTTTTTTCCAATTGAATGTTGAAGACTTGAGCCAAATCCCCAATCTTGTGATGCTGTTTTGTAGCCACCTCGAATACGAATCGTGGTGTTTTTTGCAGGACTAGCTTTAAATTGAAGGCCGCTATGAAGCCCCTCTACGCGTGAATACCAAACCTCAGGAGTAACATAAGAAAACACGCTTTTTCTTGATTTTTTAGATCGTAAACTAGAATCTCGTTTTGCTGAATTTGTTTGTTTGGATGATGAACCACCAACTTGAACACTCACTTCTCCATCGTTTTCTTCTTCGTCCATATCAATAAATCGGGTTAAGAATCCGGTAGGTCGAAACGCTTTTTCCAGCGACATGGTACTGTCGATTTTGGAGTAGGCTTCTTCTTCGCGTTCATCGAGAGGTACAGTAACAGCAAAAGCTTGGAATATAGAGTCTTTATTAACCGGTTTCACAGGTTTTTTTAAGGAAACGGAATCCACTTTAGCAACTTGTTTCTTTTCGATCGCCGGGGTAAAAATAGTGTCAGCAAGGGTAAGATTTACTTCATAATCCGAAAGACGCGTAACCTGATTGATTTTGATGTTTGGAAACATGAGTCCGGTTATCCCAATAGCAATTGACCCGGAAATCCGCACATCCATTGGTAGCCAAAATTGATTTCCGAAAAAATTATACTGCTGTTTAAAATGCAATTGAAAATCACGAATCGGGATAGGAAAAATTACGGCATCACTCGGTTTTAAATCCACTTCGAGAAGAGCATAATCTTCATCAATTACAGAAATGGTACCAATAAAAGCCGTTTCAAGGCGATTTTTTGGTTTTACTGAAATATCAAATACAATTTTTTCATCTAGCATTCGGTACTTAATCAACTTAAAATCGTACACATCGGTTGCTTTAGGATGCGTGATTCCCACTAAATTAAATCCGGCAATGTCAATGTTGTCGTCGTAAAAATTGGGCATAAAGTCCAAGCCGGAGAAGCCATCCGCATCCATCAGATTATTGGTTTGCTTTTGTGCTTTTACCACGCCTTTCATGCCTTTTTTATGATCCCAATAAGCTTCAGAGACACTCTCCATCATACTCACGATAGCTTTATCGTTTTCAATAGTGAAACGGGAATAAGCTTTCGCTTTAAACGTTTTTAGTTTTGCTTGCCAAACTTTTTTTTCAGCAATTACCAATTTCATGATATACACCGCCGGGTCTTCTTCGCCTACATCTAAGTTCTCAAATTGATAAGCAATGGGTTTAAGAGCGATTTCTAACGGTTCTTCGGGGTGTTTATTTAATTCAATTCGTTGTGTTTGATAACCGATGTACCGAACAATTAGAGTTACCGGGAATTGGCGAATACGCAGAGAAAATTTTCCATCAGAGTTTGAAATGGTACCTTGATAGGTGTCTTCAATGGAAATGTTGGCAGCAGGAAGAGTTTCTTTAGTGTCGCGGTCGATGATTGTACCCGAAATAGTAGCCTGAAACGCAAAGCTGTGTACAGGAAATAAGACCATCAATAAGGTGAAAAAAATCTTTACCATAGAATTAAGTTAGCTCTAAAAAAGTGGGATGCCTTACTTATTAATCAAAATTTGGTTGCATCATCAATACTTAAGATTTTGGAAGAAAATTTTTGGGCAACCATAAAAGTTGGGAACAATTAAAAGATTATAAAGTCTTAAATTAGATAAAGGCGCAAGTCTTAACATAATTCATTATCAAGGAGGTAACATGAAATCATGGACAAAATGGTTTCTCATTGGTGTTGTATCGATTGCACTACTAAGTGCTTGTAAAGACGATGAAGACGATACCGGAAATGGTATTCCCGAATCGGGACTCATAGAGTTTACGTTTCAGGGAACGACCTATCAAGTAGAATCAATGGCTTATCACGAAAATTACAATGAAGGCGATGCTTATGTAATCACCGGTATTTCGATGGACGTTGATTACGCCTTTATTTCGGTTTATAACCGAACAGCTACCATTTCAGTTGGAGAATATCCAATCCAAACAAGCGGAACAACCGAACCTAACAGTTTGAGTGTTTTCCAATTCGATTTGGATAACAAGGATTATTATGCCGTGGAGGGTAGTATTGATTTAACAGAAAAAACATCAACAAATCTAAAAGGAACCTTTTCTGTAAAAGTAAGCGAACAGGGAAGTGCAACAAAATTAGATGTAAGTGGTGCGTTCAATGTTGTAGTTCAAGCACACGAATAACAGGCACTTTAAAAAGCCAACTCTCGAAGTTGGCTTTTTTGTGATAAGATTGCATACGATTTACAAAAAAATACAACTTTTGGGGTATAGCCGATTACTTGGTGAACGTGTAAACTTCTGAAAACCAATAACATACTTTTCAGAGGTTTATCATGAAGTCTTATTTTTCAAAATTCATTTTTTTATTGATTGCAACAAGTTTACTTGGAACTGCCTGTAGCGACGACAAAGAAAGCGACGATAGCACAGGAACCGTACCCGCTGCCGGT
>CAZIQX010000002.1:0-12289 GCA_964541325.1 uncultured Chitinophagales bacterium
ACTTTGGGTTTTGTGATGCCAACATTGCGCAATAAACGGGTGGCTTCACCTTGGGCTTCTACAAGACCGATTAAAATATGTTCGGATGAAATGTATTCGTCGCCGAGTTCCGTTGCAGATTTTTGGGCAACATCAAACACTTCTTTGGCTTCATTAGAAAGATATTGACCACTAACGGATGCGCCTTTTACTACAGGAAGTTTATCCACAGCTGCATCCACCTGATTTTTAAGTGTAGCAATAGATATACCAATTTTTTTGATAACTGTGGTGACAATACTATCTGAATCTGCCAAAAAGGCTTTGAGAATATGGAGGGGATCAACGGCTTGCTGACCTTTGTTTTGGGCCATTTCAAGTGCAGCCTGAATCGTCTCCTGCGATTTGGTTGTAAACTTATTGAAATTCATACTCAGTTCGGGTTTAGTTCATAATCTAAGTGAACCTTGACGAATTTCGTACCACAAAAAAGGCTTTGCCAAAATGACAGATGCAGAATGTTGGATTTCACTATGTGGTACCTTTGGTATCGCTTCGCAGTGCCTTCGGTATCACTACGTGATGCCTTTGGTATCGCTTCGCGGTTCTCAGTTTCGCTTCGAATCGGATTTTGTAGCATTCTTAGAACTTATGTTGTTGTAGTTCTGTGCTTCGAATCGGCTTGCTGAATGCAGAATGTAATCTCAATAACCCAATGGATTCAAACGAAAGATGTTCTATGTTTTGCAAGATTCATTTTGAGCTATTAGCTTTTGTCATTCGGCCTTTAACTCTAAATCATAGATCAACAATCCCCTGCCCCCTTACTACTTACTTCTCAAAAAAACACATACTCCCACTTTAAACCTTTACACCTCTACACCTTTACACCTCAAAATCTTTACAACTTCTGCTAATACCTAAAACCTAACGACTTAAACCTTTTCAAAAAAAACGCTTACACCTAATACCTAACACCAAATACCAAATACCTTTTTTCAAAAGCTAAGCTTTAGATTTCCTGATTTGCGGATAGGTAATGTAAAACGTTCAGAATCGAACAGAGGTAACTTTACATCCACATCGCCTTCAATTTCATAGGAAAAAGCTTCCCCTTTGCGAATAGAATTAAACACACTCATACTGATATCAGAAAACGAGATGCCAATTGGTACAGAGAATTCTGTAGTACCTTTTGGATTAAGCGTTGAACCCTGTTCAATGGAAGAATTGAACCATGATTTACCGTTCACTTTAAAATTGAAGCCAATTTTCCCTAAGTCTATTCCAAGTGAGTTAGGATTGTCAACTTTTAATTTGAGAAGAAACTTTGCGCCAAGTAAGGACACATTATCTAAGGAAAAATCAGCAATTGAAACACTCGGACGCTTGATAACTGGAACGGAGTAGGTGGTTTCAAATGGAACTTGAATCATACCCAAAACCGGTACATCAAGACCAAAATCTGTTTTAAAAGCCAACTGAACGGAATCTGAGGTCACATAGGATTTACCAATGTTGTAAAGTTCTTTATAAGTAAATGAAAGTGGAATTGTTACCCACGCAGTATCTCGAGCAGCTAATTCAAACCCCTGAGTTTCTTCTCCTTTAACCAGATTTTTTTGTTCTACATCAACTGAATAAGAATAGTTGGCCAATTTAACACCAATAGGATTGGAATTTGCCAGTTTCATTCTGTAATCGAGTTTAACTTCATCAAAAGTGATAGCTGTTAATCGAACTTTCCAGTCAACCACTTTGGGTTTTTCAACTTTAGGAGCTTGATTAAGTAAGGCGCAAGAGCTAAGGGATACAAGTACGAGAAGTAGAAAAGCTGCTGATTTCTTCATGTAATTCAATTTTTTTACATCATTTCAACAAATTAGGCTGAAATTCAGTGGTATTCCGTTAATAAATTTTTAAAAAGTGACGATTTATAATCGGTTGAAAATCCCGTTTTATTGTGGGTTTAAGCCTTTTAATTCATCAAGAATCCAGGTTCTACCTTTCCGAACTAATAGGCCGTCGAAGTAAACATCAGCACCAATGCAGACCAAATCCCAGTGAATAGCACTTTTATTCCCATTTGATGCTTCATCATAATCCTGACCTAAGGTAAGGTGATTAGAACCGTAAATTTTTTCATCAAATAGGATATCATACATTGGTTTTTCGATAATTGGATTGGTACCGAAGCTAAATTCCCCAAAACGGCGTGCACCCTCATCGGTGCTCAAAATTTCTTCTAATGCTGTATTGTTTGATGAGTCAAATGAATGAACAACACCATTTTTTACATGAAGCGTTACAAATTCAAACGGTTTTCCTTGATACACACTTGGTGCATAGGTAATACTACCATTTACAGAGTCTATAATCGGCGATGAAAAAATTTCTCCATCAGGGATATTGCGTTTGCCCACACATGGAATCCAATTTTGACCTTTAACAGATAGTTTGATGTCGGTTCCGTTGCCTTTTAAATGGATTTCGTCGGTTCTGCGAAGTAGGTCTTCGAGTGGCTTCATGGCGTCTTCTAACCTAGCGTAATCCAACAAACAAGCTTTATAAAAGTATTCAGTGAATGCAGAGGTACTCATTTTTGCATTCATGGCAAAAGCCGGTGAAGGATAACGTAAAATAACCCAATTGGTATGTTTTACACGTTGTTCCATATGTACCGGGTGTAAAAATTTTTCAGCATACGCTTTATTTGCCGCTTTTGAAACCCCGGATTGTTCATAAATATTCTCAGATGCCCGAATACCAACAAAGGCATCCATTTTTTGCATTACAGGGAGTCCCTCAATGTTCGCAATCGTATTCCAATACGTTTCATCTCCTAATTCCACCATTAATTTTTGGGTTTCCGTATCAATAATGTTAAAAAAAGGATTAGCATCTAACTCACGAGCTTTTTTGGCCAAAGCACGCACTAAAGAAATTCCATTTAGGCCAACCAATTGAATGAGTACGTTTTGGCCGGCTTTAACTTCGGCTGAATAGGTAAGAAGTTGTTCGGCAAGGCGTTCATCGTAAGCAGAAGTAAGCATAATTCTTAATTTTTGGGTGATTCACTGTTGTGTCGAAGTTACAGTAAGCTGAATGGTGATTCCAAAGAAAGATTTGAAATATGATTTAATACGAAGCTGAATCTAGGTAAGCAATTCAATCAAACGATAAAAATTTTACAAATTGAGTCACTTGTAAAATATGTTATAAATAGGAACTATTTAAGATGCTGATATTCAATGAGTTAAAAAATGGGACAATTTAGTGTTAAATTAATTTTGCAAAAAAGATACTTTTGTCTTTATATTGCGGATAGTTTTATCTTAAATAGGAGATCCAATGATTCAACTAGATACTGAACTCATCAAAAAATATAATCGCCAAGGGCCGCGATACACTTCGTATCCAACTGCGATTGAGTTTGCTCCCATCGACCATACCAAAGCAATTGGGTTTCTGAACGAAGAGTTAAAAAATCCGAAAAAATTATCCTTATATGTGCATTTGCCATTTTGCCAAAGCTTGTGTTGGTACTGCGGATGCACAACCGTAATCAGCAAAAATCCGGATGTTTCGGGTCCCTATGTGGAGTCTTTGATCAAAGAAATTAAAGCAACGGCCGAAATGGTTCATCCGGAAAGCAACGTGTATCAATTGCACTTTGGCGGAGGTACACCAACGTTTTTGCGCGAAAAAGAATTAGTGGAACTTACTTTAGCCCTTAAACAGTACTTCAACTTTTCCCCTGATGCAGAAATTAGCATAGAAATTGATCCCCGTACGGTTTCAAAGTCACAAATTCAGGCATTGGCAGAAGTGGGTTTTAATCGGGCATCTTTAGGCATTCAGGATGTGAATCTTGAGGTTCAAAAAGCTATTCATCGCATTCAAACTCTTGACCAAAATGTACATGCCGTAGAGTGGCTGCGCGAAGCAGGTTTTGAATCGATCAATATAGATTTGATTTATGGGTTGCCCAAACAAACACCATCATTATTTAAAAATACTTTAGATACCATTGAATTTTTGGATCCGGATAGAATCGCTATTTATTCATATGCACATATTCCTTGGATTAAACCTGCGCAAAAACTCATCAAAGACGAAGATTTGCCAGAACCGGCTTCAAAGTTAGCAATGATGCGCATGGCGCTCGACTACTTGCAAGCTAACGGTTGGGAATATATTGGAATGGATCACTTTGCCAAGCCGGATGATGAATTGGCTAAAGCACGACGTGAAGGAACGTTGCACAGAAATTTCCAAGGTTATTCAACTATGGCCGGTTTAGATATGCTTGCTTTCGGTATGTCGGGAATTTCACAAGTAGGTAATGTGTATCTGCAAAGAAATCGAATTGTTCAAGCCTGGACAAAAGGTGTTCAGGAATTCGGTTCAACCTATGAAAAAGGGTATTTCTTAACACACGATGATTCAATCCGGAAAGAAGTAATAATGAAAATTATGTGCTCCGGCGAGGTTGATTTTAATTATCTGAACGAGCGTTTTCATGTTGAATCACTGCAATATTTTGCAGAAGAAATTCGCGATTTAAAACCTTTTGTGAACGACGGATTGGTGGAATTTACTGAAAAAGGATTCCGAGTAACTGAAAACGGTCGTTTATTTGTTCGCAATATTTCGATGTTGTTTGATGTGTATCTCAAACAAAAAGAGCAGGAATTGGTGTATTCCAAAACCATTTAAACTTCGCTGACAACAAAAAAGCCCGCCAAACTTCGGTCTGACGGGCTTTTTTTTGAAGTTATGCGGAATTATTCCCAAACTTCGTCTTCAAAATCAGAATAAGAGGTGTGGAATCCACCATCGCTCATTACCACGGTTGTATTTAGCTGACGTGTTCCTAATTGGAATTTTGGTTGAATTCCTCTGCGCATTTTGGCAACTACATCTTCCTCTTCTTCAAATACTGCTTCGGTAAGAACGCCTTCAAAAGTGCCTTTTAAAACATTATCAGCAGTTGAGGTTATGATGAACTCGCCGGATGTGCTCACCCAAAAACCACCATCAGCATCAAAAAATAAGGCAACAGCGGCTTTGGTTAACTCGGTTTCTTCCTCGTCGGGAACCATTGTATAGGTTCCTCTTAAATTTGGAGAGGTCATGTTTACAGCAATTAAACTCAGATAAGAATTTACTTCTTGAGAACCGGGTTGCATATGTATTGCGGTAATCACAGCTGCAGAACTATCGGCGATAGAACCGGCATAAGCTACCGTTGATGTGGAGTTCCATGTGGTGTCTGCCAAAGTCATAGTAAGTGTTCCTAGTTCAGGAATGTTGTTCTCTTCTGATGATGAATCGTCGGTACAGGCAGTAAATGAAATAGCTGCAAAAAGCACAACAAGTAAAGAAAGATATGTTTTCATAGTAGGGTTAAATTAAGGTTTAGTTTGTGTGAGCGGCTCAAACGCTAGCTCTCAGAAAAGAGTTATGTGTTTTTGCACAGATTATTTTTTCTTTTTGGGTGATGCCGAAATTTCTATGAGTAGGTCTATCAAACTGGAAAAATCGGTATCAGATAAGCGTTCAAAATCCACGCGAAAATGAACTTTAGCATTTGGATAGGGATATCCTTCAGAAATAAAATCCATGAATCGGTCTTGTATTGAGGGATGTGATTTCACAAATAGACAATTATCACACAACATAGCAATCATTTTACCTTCATAGTAAACGGCGTATTCTCCAAACATTTTTTTAAAAACAAGTGCATGCTTTTCCGGGATTGAATCCTGAACATGAGTTAAAAACTGAGGTGATGTACCCATAATCAAAAAACGTTTCTAATTTAATGAATCATTTCATCCTTTGATAGGAATGCTTTATGTGATGGAAAAAGCGTTCTGCCCCAAAATATGATAATTTGTGGTTTAGAAACGGTAAGATTTACTATGAAAGTAAGCATTACGATACGGTTATTACTTGTACTATGTAGTTGTTCATCTTCTGTGAATACTGTTAGCGAGGAGATTCTCAAAACCGAACAAGCATTTCAAAAGTTATCCCACGAAAAAGGCTTGGCAGAAGCTTTTGCTTCATTTGCTGACGAAGATGCTGTGATACATCGGGAAGGTAAGCTTATACAATCACCTGAGTCAATTAAAGCCTATTATTCAAAATTTGATACTCAGGAAGTTCGCCTTCTGTGGAGCCCAGATACAATACTATTTTCAAAATCAGAAGATTTAGCGTTTAGCTACGGAAAATATCAATTCATAAAAATGAGTACTGGTGATACCTTAAGAGGTTATTTTCAAACGGTTTGGAAGCGCCAGCCTAATGGGGAATGGAAATATATTTGGGACTAAGTATTGTCAATATTGAAAATTCATCGTAATATTGCAATGAAACAAATAGGAAGATATGGGCGTAACTCGAACCGATTTATTTACCGACGAACAAAACGAAATGGCTCTTATTGCAAAAGTGTTGGGTCATCCAGCTCGGATTGCCATCATTCAGCATTTGATTAAAACGAATACGTGTATCAATAGCGACTTAGTTGATGAATTAGGCTTGGCTCAAGCAACGATTAGTCAACATTTACGCGAATTGAAAGCGATTGGAATAATTCAAGGCAGTATCGAAGGGGTATCGGTGAATTACTGTATCAATCCAGACAAATGGAATGCCATTAAAACGATGTTTAATCAGTTATTTGACCGATTTCAAGTATCATGTGATAATCATTGTTCTTGTTGAAAGGTTTTTTTTCTTAATAACATCGTAATATTGCAATGAAATAATTAACGTAATTTTTACTAAACAATAAAAAGCATGAAAACAGCAGAAGAACTCAAAGAAATTGTTCGCGAACGCTACAGCGCCATCGCATTACAAGAAAAAGAAGTAAACGCCGCATCGTGTTGCGGTGCAACAACACCATCTAATAAAGTTTATAACATTATGATGGATGATTACACCGAAGTAGATGGATATAACCCGGATGCAGATTTAGGTTTAGGTTGCGGACTACCAACCGCTTTTGCTCAGATCAAAAAAGGCGATACGGTTATTGATTTAGGCTCCGGCGCAGGAAACGATTGTTTTGTTGCTCGTCACGAAACCGGTGAATCGGGAAAGGTGATAGGTATTGATTTTACTGAGGCAATGATTAACAAAGCACGCGAAAATGCTGAAAAATTGGGCTACAATAATGTTGAATTCCGTTTTGGTGATATCGAAAATATGCCTGTTTCCGATAATGTGGCGGATGTTATAGTAAGTAATTGTGTGCTGAACTTAGTGCCTAATAAAGAAAATGTAATTCGAGAAATTTACCGCGTATTAAAGCCTGGCGGACACTTCAGTATCTCAGATATTGTTTTGGTGGGACATCTACCCGATGCCCTTCGCGAAGACGCAGAAATGTATGCCGGTTGTGTTTCTGGCGCTATTCAAAAAGATGAATATTTAGGATATATCCATGACTTAGGTTTTGAAAACGTGGTTATTCAAAAAGAAAAACCCATTGTAATTCCTGATGATATCCTCGAAAAATATTTGAATGAACAAGAATTAGTGGCATTCAAATTTGGAACTACCGGCATTTACAGTATTACTGTTTTTGGTAAAAAACCGGGCAGTGCTGAACTTTCTAAGTCGAGCGATACGCAACAATCTCCGAGAATTTTAAATCGAGGTCGTTGTGCTACAAACTCAAGCTGTTGCTAAGATTTAAACAAAAAAGCGCTCAATGTTTATGTTGAGCGCTTTTTTAATCACATAACTTAATCACGTATGATTCTGCTACTTTCCATCATCCTGTTACTTACACAAACCGTCAACCTTAAAAATGAACCAGTTATGTTGTACCCTGAAGTGCTTTCTTATTTAAAAAAAGCTGAATCAACAATGGTATTTATTCCTGATTCACGAAAGAAAGAGTTGCAAAAACTTTCCGCTTACATTCAAAAAAAACGTGATTCCAACCTTGTAGCTCAATTAACATTTATTTGTACGCACAATTCCCGACGGAGCCATATGAGTCAGATTTGGGCACAAGCTGCAGCCATCTATTATGGTAATGGTGAATCTGTTGCTTGTTATTCAGGAGGAACAGAAACCACAGCATTTAATCCTAGAGCCGTTGCCGCGGTTGAACGTGCAGGAATTAAAGTTAATAATCCGGGTGGAGAAAATCCGCAATATGAGGTTTACTTAAGTGAAGAGGCAAAGCCACTCATCTGTTATTCAAAACGATATGATGAGGCTTTTAATCCACAATCAGAATTCGCGGCAATTATGACTTGTGATGATGCTGATGCAAATTGTCCGGTAGTTTTAGGAGCTGAAGCACGAATTCCTATCAAGTATGTTGATCCTAAAGTTTCTGACGGAACAGATGTAGAAACGCAAACCTATGATGAACGTTGTTTGCAAATTGCTACCGAAATGCTCTATGTTTTTTCTTTAGTGGATTAACTATTGGTCATGACTCATTCAAAAAAGAAATTATCGTTTTTAGATCGATATCTCACGCTTTGGATTTTTTTAGCCATGCTTGTGGGAGTTGGTATCGGTTATTTTTACCCTGAGTCGGGTGCAATTATTAATCGATTTTCTTCAGGTTCAACCAATATTCCAATTGCCTTGGGTTTGATTCTTATGATGTATCCACCTTTAGCTAAAGTGAATTACGGTTTGCTTCCTGAAGTCTTCAAAAATGTAAAAATCTTAAGCATATCGTTGATATTAAATTGGGTTATTGGTCCCATTTTGATGTTTGTACTGGCTCTTTTGTTTTTGAGCGATTATCCGGAATACATGGTCGGTCTCATACTAATCGGCTTAGCTCGCTGTATTGCCATGGTACTAGTATGGAATGATTTAGCGGAAGGAAGCCCTGAATATGGTGCCGGTTTAGTTGCCCTGAATAGTATTTTTCAAGTATTTGTTTACTCGATATATGCTTGGGTATTCATCACATGGCTTCCTCCACTTTTCGGATATCAAGGGGCAATCGTGGATATTTCCATCGGTTTAATTGCAGAATCGGTTGCTATTTACTTAGGTATTCCATTCTTGGCAGGACTCACTACTCGTTTTGTCTTGGTTAAAATGAAAGGAGAGCAATGGTATAAAACCGAGTTTATACCCAAAATTTCACCACTTACTTTAATCGCCTTACTCTTCACCATAGTAGTGATGTTTAGCTTAAAAGGAGAGTTAATCGTACAAATTCCATACGATGTAATTCGAATCGCCATCCCTCTTTTGATTTATTTTTTATTGATGTTTGGCCTTGGTTTTTTACTCAGTAAATGGATGGGAACTACCTACGATAAAAATGCATCAATTGCATTTACAGCCGCAGGAAATAATTTTGAGTTAGCCATTGCCGTTGCTATTGCAGTATTTGGCTTAAATAGTGGTCAGGCTTTTGCAGGTGTTGTTGGTCCCTTGGTGGAAGTTCCTGCATTAATTGCTTTAGTTAATGTAGCCTTTTGGCTAAAGAGAAAGTTTTATCCTGTTTAATTCAAGGATGTTGATTTCAATTAAATTGACAACATTACCATTAAAACTGGGAAGAGGAGTTCATTGTGGATAAAGTTTCAATTAATGAAATGGATGTGCTAGTGCATTTCTTTTTGTAAATGCTCCTGAGTAAATACATGCGAATACAGATTCGCTAACCACAACTTGCCTTCATGAGTTTTTTCAAGATAACCGATGGCATGTTGAATTAATGGTGAAACCGTATTCCAAAAAAAGGTGGGATAATTTTCACGCAAATCAGCTGCTGATGCATAATGATGTTGTTCTGCTTCACCGGATTCTACAAATTCGGCATATAAAGCAGCACTTTTTCGTGAATAATGAACATCACCCATCTGACCAATTAAATCGGCTGCACGTACCAAGCCCGGTAAGGTATTGGTTTCTTTGTACGCATCACCTGCTGGAATAGGAAATCGAGTGAGTTCAATCATGGCGCAAATCGCATCAGTATCAATGTGAGTTTTATTGGAAAACCACTGTTTTACAAAAAGTTTTGAACGATTTACATGATAAGGAAGTAGGGCAGCATCGGTAGCCCCTCTTTCGAGTTGAACCGTATTTCCATCTTCATCAATGATAAAATCGGTATCTGTGTCGCCTTGGCAAATACCACGAACGTAGCCAATATCATGGCAAAGCATAGCAATTGTAGCCTGAAGCCATTCTTGAGGAGTTAGTTCGCCCGTACTCATATGCTTACCTTTTAAAATGGTTTGACCCACATCTGTAACTAAAACGGTGTGTTCAAAGTTGTGATAGGGGGCATCACAATTGGATAAGTTTTCTAAAGTAAGACGGGTTACAAACGCAATAATACTCGGATACTCAGGCTGTAGAAGTCCAAATGAATCGAAATACGCCGTTTTTAAACGATCAATAAAAGCCTGAATAAGAATTGAACCTGGATTGAACATAAGTGCCTCCTAAAATCAGCACAAAGGAACAAAATTCACACTCTAAAACCAAATAAAACAATTGTTATCTAAAGGTTACTGAAAGAGCTTTTCAAACATGGGTTCTTTGTAGTTGGAAAGATTGGTTTCCTTGTAAAATTCACCCAACATTTTCTGAACAGGTTGCCAACGTTCGTGAAGCGGACATTGATGAACGCCATTACAATCAGGATTTCCAGTTGCACAAATAGATTTCATGTCGTGACCAGAAACGGCTTGCACAATATCATCTAAGGAAATTTCTTCGGGTGATTTTCCTAAACAAACTCCACCCTTTGCACCTTTAAAAGAGAGTAAAAACCCTCTTTCAGTGAGTTGTTGTAACACTTTAGTTAAAAAGGTAAATGAAATATCAAGTTCATGGCTAAGCTTGGATATAGGCGTGACCTCACCTTCGGGCTGGTCGGCCAGATAAATCATGGAACGGATGGCATATTCACAAGCTTTTGAACAGAACATAGTAATAAAGACTAATTTGTCTTAAAATAAGCAATCTTTTAAAAAAATCAAGCAGTTCGGAATTATTTTAAGATGAATTTATCCGAATATTTTTCGTCTTATTTAGAAAAAATCTACATAAAACGATTTTTAATTTGGATTAAATCTATATTACCATGTAAATTTGCGCCGTTCGAACACAAAAGCACGATTTTATAACGTAACCAATGTTTACAATTAACTTAAAAAGATTTTCAACTTTAGCAGCTTCTGCTTTGCTTTTTGCAGCAGCTTGCTCCGACGACAAAAACAAATCACTCGAAATCCCTGCTACTTACGATGGGTCGAACTATCAAGCGAATGCACAAACCGAATTAGCGGTACTTTCACAACTAGGTGCATTTATTTCAGAAATGGGTAAAGCCAATACAAATGGTGTAACTGTAACTGAACAAGCACTTATAGACCTTTATGAAGCTGGAAATCCTTCTTTAGCGGATATTACCACAGCATATTATGATGCCAAAATTGTAGGCACGGCATCAGTTCCCGGTTGGGCTGAAGAATTAGCGTTAGCTTCAGGTGGCACTTACACAGTGGGAACTCCACAAGGAAATGGCGGAACATTGGGTTCCTATTTATTTGATGAAAATGGTCTTGAAATTAAACAAGTCATCGAAAAAGGTTTATTTGGCGCCGCTTTATACAATCATGCAGTAACCTTGATGAGTGGTGAAATTACAGAAGCTACAGTTGACCGTTTGGTTGCCACAATTGGCATGAATCCTGCTTTCCGCAATACCAGCAATGGTGAAAATGCAGATCGTTTCATGGCTGTTTATGTGGCTCGCAGAACCAATCAAAATGATGCCAATGGATTTTATAATGTGATGCGTAATGAATTCATTCGATTACAAGCCGCTGTAAAAGCCGGAAATGATTTCACCTCAGATCGAAATGAGGCATTAGCTACTATCAAAGAAAATTGGGAAAAAGCGAATGCCGCAACCGTAATCAATTATTGTTTATCGGCTATATCAACACTTTCCAACACAAATTTAACTGATTCACAAATTTCATCGGCTTTACATGCTTATGGTGAAGGTGTTGGTTTCTTGTACGGTTGGAAAACCATTCCTCAAGCACATAAAATCATCACTGATGCTCAAATTGATGCCTTATTAACCTTGATGAATGCACCTGCAAATGGAACGCCAACTTCTTATACCTATGTTACCGATGCAGTAAATCAATTGCCAAAATTACAACAAGTAGTTGATGACTTAGCAGGGATTTATGACTTTACTGATGCTCAAGTCAATGATTTTCGTCTGAATTGGATCAATGAACAAGGACGATAATCAACCATCTTCACATCCTAT
>CAZIQX010000002.1:12299-14916 GCA_964541325.1 uncultured Chitinophagales bacterium
AAATGACTCAAAGTTAACTGTTGCTGTGATCAGTTAAGTGTTTAACCCCAAGTCGGATTGTTTGAGATAGCTTCGATACGTTAATACCTCAGCGCAGACCTTATGATCAAGAAAATTACCCTCGTTACTATTTTACTTGCCGTTCTTCAGGCCTGTTCATCAACCAAAGACAATGAAGATTCGGGTTTTAATCGAACACTTTTTCTACAACAATCTGCTCAAAATCTGATTATTCCAGCATACCAAGCACAAAAAACATCGGTCGATGCTTTAGTTTCTGCCATTGATGCATTTATTAGTCAACCTTCAGAAACCTCTCTTGTAGCAGCACAAAACGCGTGGATACTCGCTTTTACAGATTGGCAACGTGCAAATTCATTCAATTTTGGTCCTGCCGGTGAACAAGGTCTTCGCAAGTCACTTGTGGAAGAAATAGGTACGTTTCCGGTTTCAACGGCAAAAATTGAGTCCCGAATTGCGGCAAACAGTTTTAATGTAAACGATTTCGATCGAGATGCACGAGGTTTTCTAGCAGTTGAATACTTGTTATTTGGTTCAGCATCTACGGATGCTGCTATTGTGAGTCGTACATCAGAAGTTGGGTTCGTGGCATTTTTAACAGCCTTGGCAGAAAATATTCAAGATCGAATCAATACAGTTTTAACCGCTTGGGATGCAGAAGAGTTAACAGCTTTCACATCAAATAATGGAACAGATGCGGGTTCAAGTACTTCAAACTATTACAATGAGTTTGTAAAAAGTTTCGAAGCACTCAAAAACTTCAAAGTTGGGCTGCCACTTGGTTTGCGTCCGGGGCAAACCCAAACAGAACCTTCTCGCGTGGAAGGCTATTACAGTGAAGCAGATAAAATCTATTTGTTTACCCATTATCAGTCAATCAAAGAAATCTGGAACGGCAAAAACAATGACCTTGGCTTTAAAGAATACTTAGAAAATGTTACAGGTGGTTCTGATTTGATAACCGAAACAGAAGCTCAATTCACACGAGTTGAAGACGCTTTTGCTGCTATTCCCAATAACGTTAGTTTAAATCGTTTAGCAGAAACCGAAGATGAGCGATTTGTGAATCTACACACTGAATTGCAACGACTTACCCGATTCCTAAAAAGTGATTTGTCATCTTTGATTGGAATTGCGATTACCTACTCTAGTGGTGATGGCGACTAAAATTCAAGATTGGCTCAATTCAACCATTTCCATAGCTCCGTTGGTCTATTTTAGAATAGCTTTCGGGGCTTTGATGCTTTTTTCTACCCTGCGTTTTTGGGCATTGGGCTGGATTGAAGAGCATTATCTTGAGCCAGTTTTTCATTTTCGATATTTCGGTTTTGAGTGGGTTCCAATAGGACCTGATTGGGTGATTTATCTGATGCATATCATCATGATTATCAGTTCTTTAGGTATTCTATTGGGTGCGTATTATCGAATTTCAACACTTCTGTTTTTCTTGAGTTTTTCTTACACTGAACTTATCGATCTAACCTACTATCTCAACCATTATTATTTTGTCTCTCTCGTAGCTTTACTTTTGATTTTTCTTCCTGCAGATCGTTATTTCTCCATTGATGTTTGGTTAGGGAGAATTTCGGAACAAGAACACACAAAAAGATGGACCCTTTTTATTCTGCAATTTCAACTTTTTGTAGTCTATTTTTTCGCAGGAATTGCAAAAATAAACCATGATTGGTTATTTGAAGCACTTCCACTTCGCATTTGGTTACCGGCCAATGATACACTGCCACTTTTGGGTTGGCTATTTACCTTTCCTGAAACGGCCTATGTTTTTTCGTGGATGGGAATGATTTACGACACTACTATCGTGTTTTTTCTTCTTTGGAAACCAACACGTTGGATTGCTTATGCATCAGTCATTTTTTTCCATACCATAACCGGACTTTTATTTCAAATTGGGGTTTTCCCAATAGTGATGATAGCTACAACACCTATTTTCTTTGATTCTAGCTGGCATCAAAAACTAATTAACTCCTTAAAAAATGCACCAGTTCTATTTGGGTTTCAATCAGCCTCAGAGAAAAACGATAAATCAGCGAATTGTGGAACTGTTCTCTTTTTGAAACAAGAACTCGAAAAAGAGCCAAATTACAAGGCTGATGCCCGAGTGCACATTCCTGAAAAATCATTTCTGATTCGAAATGTATGGTTAGCGGTCTATGTGATTTTTCAACTTGTTTTCCCGTTTCGTTATCTCTTTTACCCCGGAAATTTATATTGGACAGAACAAGGGTATCGATTTTCTTGGCGAGTGATGTTGGTTGAAAAAGCCGGAACCGCTCATTTTTTTGTGAAAGACTCACAATCCGGCCGGGAAGGTGTAGTAGATAATAGCGAGTTTTTAAATCGTCATCAGGAAAAACAAATGAGTTTTCAGCCGGATATGATGCTGCAATTTGCCCATTTTTTGGCACGACACTATGCTGAAAAAGGAGTTTATAAACCACAGGTACGTGTAGAAAGTTATGTAACCATGAACGCACGTCCCTCTCAATTGATTATTGACCCGACTGTGAATTTGGCAGCCATACAGGATTCTTGGGTACATAAACATTGGATATTACCGCTCAAATGAATCATCCAA
>CAZIQX010000002.1:14926-23069 GCA_964541325.1 uncultured Chitinophagales bacterium
ACTTCTTCTCGCTTTTACTTTTTCGTTGATTGCTTTCACCGTTTCGGCTCAGACGTCCCATATTTCTGGTCGAGTAATAAGTCCGAATGGTGAGCCCATTTCCGGTGCTCGAGTTGCTCTTAAGAAATTGTATATCATGGATATAACAGATGAAAATGGTGGGTTTCAACTGCGCTCAGTTCCAAGAGGCAAGCAGATTTTAATGGCCTATTCATCCGGTTTTCGATTATTTGAGGAATCTATCCTTTTGCAAAAAAACGATACTTCCGTGGTTATTGTCATGGAAGAATGGCTCGAAGCTTTAGATGAAATCATGGTTACTGCTGACCAAGCCAAAACGTTTGGTTTAACCCGACTGAATGCCGTGCAAAACTTTGCCATCAACGAGGGTAAAAAGACCGAAGTCATTAATCTTTCTGAAATGACCATTAATGCAGCAACCAATAATGCGCGACAAATTTATTCTAAAGTTGCCGGTTTAAATATTTGGGAAAGTGATGGAGCCGGATTACAGTTAGGTATTGGTGGACGTGGACTTAACCCCAACCGAACATCAAACTTTAATACCAGACAAAATGGGTATGATATCAGTGCTGACGCTTTAGGATATCCGGAAAGTTATTACACACCACCCGCAGAAGCCTTGGAACAAATTCAAATTGTTCGAGGTGCGGCTTCACTTCAATATGGTACTCAATTTGGCGGTTTACTTAACTTTCAGTTTAAGGAAGGCAACAAAGATCGCCGATTGGAAGCACAAGTGCGTCAAACCGTGGGTTCGTGGGGATTCATCAATAATTTTACAAGTGTAAGCGGTTCGTCCAAATCAGGTAATATTCATTATTACGGTTATTACAATTACAAAACAGGGGATGGTTGGCGTCCCAATTCAGGATTTAACTATCACAATGGATATGTTTCTGTTCACTTCGAGCCGACAAAAAACTGGGAATTCAGCCTCGATCTCACCAAAATGAATTATTTGGCTCAACAAGCGGGTGGGCTTACCGATCGTATGTTTGCAGATGATGCGCGTCAGTCAGTACGAAGTAGAAACTGGTTTATGGTTGATTGGAATATGGCTGCTTTAATGTGGACGTACACGTTTTCATCACTTACACAGATACATTCACGCAGTTTTGGATTGTATGCTGAGCGCCAATCTCTGGGGAATCTGGAGCGCATCAACGTGTTTGATTTTGGTGAAAACAGAACGTTAATTGATGGGAAATTCAGAAATTTAGGGCACGAAACCCGCCTTTTACATCGATATAAACTTTTTGGAAACCTGAATGTGTTAGCCGCAGGTTTTAGATTATATAAAGGCACCACACTTGCTCGTCAAGGTGATGGAAGTAATGGAAGTGATGCCGATTTCCGTTTTTTAAATCCGGATAATCTGGAAAATTCGGATTATCGATTTCCAAATTACAATTATGCCGCATTTGTTGAACATATTTTTCAGATAACACCACGGTTTAGTGTAACACCTGGCTTGCGTTGGGAACATATACGAACCTACTCTGATGGGTATTACAAACAAGTGGTTAAAGATGCAGCCGGAAATATCATAGTTGATAATAAAATTGAAGAAGAAGATTCCCGAATTCGTAGTTTTTTATTGGCAGGAATTGGGATTAGTTATAAAGTAAATGCATTTACTGAAGTGTATGCGAATGCATCCCAAAATTATCGCGCTATTAACTTTACGGATTTACGCATTGTAAACCCGAATTTTATTGTGGATCCAAACATTCAGGATGAAGAGGGTTATACGATGGATTTGGGCATACGCGGCCGAGTGAAAAATTGGTTGAATTACGAATTGACTGGATTTTATATCGCTTATGAGGGCAAAATTGGTCAAATTTTACGAGCCGACCAGCCACCGTTGTTTTTGGATTATCGTTATCGTGGAAATATTTCAGATGCCCGAAACGTGGGAGTGGAAGCTTTTGGTGAATTCACTATTTCTCGATTTTTTGACTGGAAATCAGAACGCGAATGGAGTGTATTTGTGAATACAAGTTGGATTGATGCACGATATGTGAACACTCAGGATGCATCCGTTCGCAATAAAATGGTTGAAATGGTACCTCCACTAACTTTTCGTACGGGAACTACAGTTCAATGGGAAAATTTTAGTTCTGAATTACAATGGGCGTACACAGCAGAACATTTTTCAGATGCAACCAATGCACGAAGAACATCAACAGCTGTTGAAGGCGTAATACCTGCATATGCTGTTATGGATTTGAGCTTTAAATATCGCTATTCACGATTTACGATTGACTTGAGTATCAACAATTTGCTAGATGAACGTTATTTCACACGTCGAGCAGAAGCGTATCCCGGTCCGGGAATTATTCCCGCTGATGGAAGAGGTTTTTTTGCGACGGTTCAGGTGAACCTCTGAAACGTTTACCAAATTGTTTTGATTAATCGTGATGCTTTGAGATTTTCATCAGCCGTCAGTAAAGGTGCGCCATAAATAACAGAAGTTGCACAAATAAGCCTATCTGCAGGATCTCCATTTATTTCTTGACCTAGTGTTACAGATAAATCAGCTATCTGTGGCGTAATCGGTGCAAGTTTGATTGCATTTGCTTCTAAAAGTAATTCAATAAAATTGATATAGGTTGTTTGAAGTACTAATCGCTTTTTTTGAATAAGCATAGCAATCTCCCAAAGGCAAATGTCAGGGACAATGATTTCGCTCGTTGAATTTGCTTGATGAATGTATTGTCTTGCTTGTGCAGATAATTTGTCAGGTTGCAATGCCGACCAAATGAGAACATGGGTATCAAGAGTTATCATGTAAAACATCCCAATTTTCATCGATAGGAGAGATAATATCCCGTATTTCTGCAGTTTTGCTGAGTTCAAACAAAGCCTCGTTAGCTTTTAATCTGGTTTCATTAATTGGAATTATTTGAGCAATCGGTTTTCCATGTGATGTAAGTTCGATGCGGTTTCCCTGCCTGATGTCATCTAACACTTTAACAAGATTGGCTCTAAACTGACTTACAGCTACTGAATTCATGGTATGATAATTTGTACAAAAATAATGTACAAAAAAAGTAAAGACTAAGTAGCCTAAATGCAAATAGTGAACCTCTGAAACGTTACTAAAATTTTCACGGTTTGCGTGAACATGAAAATACTCCGACTCATCTTAGGTGATCAGTTGAATCATCAGCATTCCTGGTTTAGTGAAGTAAATCCTAACGTAACCTATTTATTAGTTGAAGCCCGAAGTGAAAGTGAATATGTAACGCATCACATTCAAAAAATCGTGGGTTTCTTTGCAGCAATGCGTGGTTTTGCTCAGAAATTAACCGAAAATGGGCATCACGTACGCTACATAACGATTTTATCGGATGAAAACAGAGGATCGATTCCCGAGCAAATACGTTATGAAATTCAGCAAAATGATTGTGATGTTTTTGAATATCAGGAACCGGATGAATATCGGTTGGATGAAGCGTTAAAAAAGCTTTCAAATGAATTAAACTGTACTTCAAACATGATTACATCGGAGCACTTTTTGGCCCCGCGAGATGGTGTTCAGCGCTTGTTTAAAGGAAAAAAAACGTATTTGATGGAAACGTTTTATCGCTATATGAGAAAGCGTTTTACTATTTTGATGGAGGATGACCAACCCATTGGTGGGCAATGGAATTTCGATGCTGACAACCGAATGCCGTTTAAAAATCAAATTGAAGTTCCTAACCCTGACATCATAAAAAACGATATTTCGTTGGTGTATGATGATGTTAAAAAAGCCAACTTACCTCATTTTGGGAGCATCAAGCCAACCGAATTTCAATGGCCAATTACACGGCAACAAGCGTTAGCATGGCTCGACTTTTTCTGTAAAAAACAGCTACGATATTTCGGTACATATGAAGATGCCATGCACACTGACCATGCAGTGTTATTTCATTCACGTTTGTCATTTGCCTTAAATATCAAATTACTTCATCCACGTGAAGTTGTAGAGGCTGTTGTGCATACCTGGCGTCAATCATCCGACGAAATTTCGTTGAATCAAGTGGAAGGCTTTGTGCGACAAATAATTGGATGGCGTGAGTTTATGCGTGGGGTGTATTGGGCTCAAATGCCCGATTTTGCCGGTTTGAACTATTTTAATCATCAGCGAAATTTGCCCGATTGGTATTGGACCGGTGAAACCAACATGAACTGCTTAAAACACGCCATCACACAAACTTTAGATAAGGCGTGGGCTCATCATATTCAGCGATTAATGGTTACCGGTAATTTTGCTTTGCTGACAGGCATTCATCCCGATGAAGTAGATCGTTGGTACTTGGGAATTTATATGGATGCCATCGAATGGGTGGAAATAACGAATACACGAGGTATGTTCAATTTGCAGATGGAGGTTTAATAGCCACAAAACCATACATCAGTTCTGCCAATTACATCGATAAAATGAGCAATTATTGCCAAAGTTGTTACTACGACAAAAAAGCAAAAACCGGCGCAAAAGCTTGTCCTTTCAATAGTTTATACTGGCATTTTTACGAACGGAATCGTGATAAACTTGAAAGAAACCCACGGGTTGGAATGATGTACAAAACCTGGGAAAAAATGCATCCTGAAACTAGAAAAGAAATTGTAGAACAAGCGGAATATTATTTACAGAGAATTAATCAACTTTAAGAAATCATCACTTGAAAGTACATTTACTTTTGGAAATGGAACTTCAGCTAGTATTTGAAAATGTTTATCATTTGAAATAATGTAATCTGCATTGGCTTGTATAGCACAATCAACAAATTTATTATCGTCTTGATCTATGTAAATGAGGCTCCATTCAAAATGAATAATAGTTTGCTTAACATGTTTAGAGTTTATTAGAAATTCTCCAATATTTCGCGCAATTATGCTATTCGTTTTTGATTCAATAATTTCAATGTATTCATCCAAGATACTATTGGAAATTGCAATTTTAATGGTGCCTTTTATTAGAGCATCAAATATGGGTCTATATGTTGATTTTGTTGGAATCGATACTAATAAAACGTTTGTATCCAGAACAACAAGCATGTTACTTTTTGGTTGTTCTTAAATGTTGATGTGCTAAATCATTAATTTTTGAATCGTCCCACTTATTAGATTCAAAAAACTTGTCCATTTCCTCGGTTGCAGAGTTTGCAAAGTAGTTGGCAAGTAATTGCTTCACGTCTTCAAGCTGTTTTTCTGAGATATCAAATGAGAAAATTTTTAAAATCTCAGCTTGTAAATTTGATAAGGGTTTTGTGATATCATTCATACAATAAATCTAATAGTTTCAATTGTTTCAATCAACTCTAGCATTTAGTACGACATCGCCCACAATAATTTGATCAACAATATCAAGGCCGGAAATAACCTTTCCAAATCGTGTATATCGTCCATTCAAATGGGGATGCCACATATGCATGATAAAAAACTGTGCAGATTCGGTGTCGGTTCCTGCGCTTGCCATTCCCACTGCACCTCTATCAAAATCTAATTCAGAAGCTTCGGTTGGAATCACCGTTTCACCGCCACCATAGCCGTCACCACGTTCAAAATCACCACCTTGCATCACAAAATTTCCAATTACACGATGAAAAGCAACCGAATCATATCGGCCTGAATTACTAAGGCTGTCGATTAACCAAACCGTTACAGGGTTACGAACGGCATCCAACTCAACCTTAATTTCTCCCTTCGAGGTTGCCAAAGTCCAAATGGGATTTTGGCCTAATTCTGACAGTCTTTTTCGATTCGGAGTAGCCAAAATACCGGGTGAAGCCACAATGCCGCCTTTATATCCTGCTGACCTTAACGCTTTTGCAAGTGGTTCATAAGGAATGCTTCCTAAATCTTGAATAAGTTCAGTAGCTCGTGAGTCTTGTAATTTCATTAATCTTGGAATAAATGCTTGGAATACTTCAATATCATCTACCGGGTCGAGTTCTCGCAAATTTGTAAACAATTTATCCAACGATATTGCTCGCATGAGTTGCGGATTTTCGAGTAAGGATGCCACATTTACAAGAACACCCCGATCTTTACTGCCTAAAAGCGATTCAAGAAAACTTAACTCTTGCGTAACTTCATTGGCCGATAAGTACTTAAGCTGTCTCATATAAGTTGAAACAACGCTATTTCTTGCAGCAGTTGGAACACGTACCCAAGAGGTAACGATTGATTGTAAAAACTCCTGCCGTGTAAAGGATAGTTCAGAGAGAGAAAGTGCCGAGTTGATTGAATAGGGATGATTTTCCAAACACGTGCGAAAATCGGTAAGAGTCCAACCTCGGGTTTGCTTAAACGCTTTTAATTCAAAATTTTGTGAAGCCAATCGGATGGGATGATACGGGTCGGAGTAGCGGTCTTGAACTTCATGAAGCGCTAATCTGACTTCGTTTTTCCAGGGGAAAGCAGCTGAAACAGATTCAAAAAAGGTTTGTAAGGCCAATTCATTGCGTGTTTTAAGAATATGAACGGCTACATCATGATGTTTGGGGGAAATCATATAACGTGAAAAAGCCCGGATAAACTCAATTTGAACCGTAGGCTCTAAATCAGAAAATGGTTTTTCTAAAACCCACGCTAATAAATCATAAAAGCTAATTTTTGATAAAAGTTGAATGATATATTGTTTCTGAAGAGGTGTAAGATTAAGCTCATTGTTTTTCAACATCTTAAACAATTGCACATCATGAGGTTGCTTAATAATCGGATTTTGAGAGCGATATGCGCCATATAAATAGGATCGAGTTCTGATTTCATCATCAGAAAAGGCGCGTTCTATCCATTTTTTATGAAGGGAATCCGGTAATCCATATTGTAAACTTGTTCTGCTAAGACTTAAAGCCAGGCTATTTTCCAGGGATTCATCAACGCCGAAATGCCAAATTTTTATAAGCCAACGATGGGTGTCTAAATTGAAATTGAGTCCAAAAATCTGAAGAATATCCTCTTGAAAATCGGTAGAAGTCATTTCGTAATAAGTGCGCAGTTTTTGAATGTGTGCATCGTTGAGTTTAACCCCTTTCAAGGCGAAAAATCCCATTTCTGTTGGATCTTTTAGCACAACTTGAAGTAAGGTATCCGTTTGGCCGGATGTGTTGTACAATGCTCGATAAGCATGTTGAGAAATGTAGGTATTTGAGTGTTGAGCTAATTTTACTAAATCAAAAAAAGAACGGCTTGCAATTGCTTTATCTAACTCCTGTAATGTTTGGCAATCAGGATTACATGAAAAAAGTAAAAGACTGACTGATAAAAAGAAAAAAATCGACTTCATACTTGATTTCTATTTTTGATTTAGTATATTGCACATATAACACATATATGTAACAACGAGCACGTTTATGGATAATAATCAGTTAACTCGAAAACAACGTGAATTTTTTCACTACATCGTAGAATACAAAAAAGATAACGATGCTTGGCCAACCTATCGCGAAATTGCCGATAAATTTGATTTTAAGTCGCCAAATAGCGTTACACAAAACATTAAATCTCTCATAAAAAAGGGATATCTAAAAAAGACCAACGAAGACGAGTACGAATTGGCCAATCAAGGAAACAGATACATAACCGAAGAAATTGAGGAAGAAACTACCTACGGTGGAATTCCTGTTAAGGGAATTATCACAGCCGGTTATTTACAAGAAGCCGTTGAAGCCAATTTAGGTTCCATCACCTTAAATATGATTTTTCCAAATTTGAACAAAATGTATGCACTCCGAGTTGCCGGTATGAGTATGCGTGATGCCGGAATTTCAGATGGTGATTTTGTTCTTTTATGTGATGATGATGTTAAAAACGGCGATATCGGTGCTGTTCTGTACAATGGCGAAACCAGTTTAAAACGCATTTTTTACGATAAAAACGGCTTGCGATTAGAACCCGCCAACGACGCCTATTCTGCCATTCATGTTGAACCGGATGTGTTCGAGGAAGTTCGCATCATTGGCAAATACGTCGGTCATGTAAACAAATCCGGTATTTACAAAAATCGCCATAATTAATTGTTGATTTAAAAGTCATACCTAACACTCGAAAACTCGATGCCGGTAGATTCCTGAAAAGAATCACCGGCTTTTTTATTGGGCTCCAAAAGATTAAAACATTCCAA
>CAZIQX010000002.1:23079-26827 GCA_964541325.1 uncultured Chitinophagales bacterium
CTGGAAGCGTTTTTTTTCTTAGTAAAGGAGGTCTTATGCAACGCTTAGTGATTTTAGGTGCCGGTATTTCCGGTCATACCGCTGCGCTTCATGCTTGGAAGAAGCTAAAAGGCGAACATGAGGTTATGGTAATATCCCCTAACAGGAATTGGAATTGGATTCCTTCCAATATTTGGGTTGGTGTTGGGTTTATGCAACCTAGTGATGTTACCTTCGATTTAGAAAAAGTGTATTACAAAGAAGGCATTCATTTTCGACAAGCAAAAGCTTTAGAGATTTATCCTGAGGGCTATAATGAACATAAAAAACCTTGTGTTTTAATCGAATACACCTCAGAAGGTCGACGCGGTCAACAAGAAGTTATTGAATATGATTATCTGATTAACTCAACCGGTCCGAAACTGAATTTCAATGCCACTCCTGGTTTAGGGCCGGATCATCATTCCTACTCTGTTTGTACGTATGGGCATGCCGATCATGCTTGGAAAGCTCTTCAATTGGAAATCAATGAAATGCGTCATGGAAAAACGAAACGAATTGTAATCGGTACGGGACATGGTTCCTGCACCTGCCAAGGCGCTGCTTTTGAATATTTGTTTAATGTTGAATACATCCTGAAAAAAGAAGGCGTTCGCGATAAGGCAGAATTGTATTGGATTTCAAATGAAGCCGAATTAGGTGATTTTGGAATGGGAGGAATGCATATTAAAATGGGAGGATATGTAACTCACTCGAAAATATTTACAGAATCCTTGTATGCTGAACGAGGAATAAAATGGATTACTCAAGCCGCAGTAAAAGAAGTTCGAGACAAACAACTTACTTATGAAGATCTTGACGGCACATTACACGAGCTAGATTTTGATTTTGCGATGTTGCTACCTCCATTTTCAGGTGTGGGATTAACAGCAAAAAATAAAGATGGCGAAGACATTACCTCTGCGTTATTTGCACCGAATGGATTTATGAAAGTGGATGGGGATTATACTGCAAAAGACTATGAAAATTGGTCACCCGAAGATTGGCCAAAAACGTATCAAAATCCGACCTATGACAATATCTATGCGGTTGGAATAGCCTTTGCACCGCCTCACTCTATTTCAAAACCTATGAAGAGCAAAAGTGGTACTCCGATTTTCCCTACTCCTCCAAGAACGGGAATGCCTTCAGGGGTTATGGCACGAGAAATTGCTTTTAACATTTGTGATCGTATGTTGGGCAAACCTGAAAAAGCGACCCGAACGGCATCCATGGCAAAAATGGGCGCTGCTTGTATAGCTTCTGCAGGGGCAGGTATTTTAGATGGAACAGCGGTTTCTATGACCGTTTACCCAATTGTACCAGATTTTGAAAAATTTGAAGAAACCGGTCGCGATTTGAACTATACAACCGGAGAGATTGGTCTTGCCGGACACTGGATCAAATATCTGTTACATTATGGTTTTATCTATAAAGCCAAGGCTAAACCATTTTGGCGACTTATTCCGGAGTAAGAAAGGAGAAATTATGAGTAAACGAGTGCCTTATGCCCAAAACTATTATCCACCAATTCCAACCGGTTTCACACGCTGGAAACGAATCAGTAAAATTTGGCAATTCTTTCGTTTTCTAGTGATAAATGTGAAGATGCTTGCCATGGTTCGAAAACATTAACTCAAAAGGTCAGGAAGTGCTCCTGACCTTTTTTTATGCTAATGCCATTGAAAATGCTCTTCGTTTAGCTTTTGCTAAAGGATGATGGTCTGTTACTAGTTTGAATAAGGCTACTGTACATTTTCTGGCCAATTCGTCTGCAAAGGATTTGTCGTACATAATAGATTGAATCAACTGATCCATTGCCTTGGCGAAATCACCTGCAAATAATGCATGTAAACCGCTTAGTAAACTTTCAACCGTTTTCGGGTGGCCACCTTCAGGAAGTTTTTCTTTACCATCAATTAAGGCACGGGCGTACTTCATTGTTTGAACAGCTTCAACTTCAAATGGGAACTTGCCATTTTTTTTGAAAGGTTCCATAACGCGTTCTGCTTCATCAATTGCGTTAGGAAGCAATAACATGGCTAAAGTGAGTCTGTATTCGTCATTTTCAGGGAAATCGATGAATAAATCCTTAACCATATCAAAGGCTTGTTCTCTATTCCCTTGCGCAAGTAAGGCATGAACCTGTTCAATACCGGCTTCTTCCTGTTCATTTTTGGGAAGATGTTGTTCCAGCCATTTACGGATTTGAGCTTCAGGTAGAGCACCGCTAAACTCGGCAATCAATTTACCTTGATAAACCATTTTTACAGCTGGAATTCCACGAATTTGAAACTGAGATGCTAGTTGAGGATATGCTTCGGTGTCAATTTTTACTAAACGCCATTTTCCTTTGGCTTCACGAGCTAATTTCTCAATAGTTGGACCTAACACTCTGCAAGGTCCGCACCATTCTGCCCAAAAATCAATAACGACAGGACGAATCTTGCTTTCTTCAACAACATCCGTCATGAAATCTTTTAAATCAAATTCGCTCATAAAAAACTTAGTTTTTAGGCGCTTTCTCGTTGATATCCATCACTTTATTGGCATCTTTAATCGCTTCGTGCGTGTGAGGATTTTTAATCCAGGCACGTCCGCCATCATGCTGCAATTTTCTCAGATTTTTGTATTTGAAAGCTTGAGTATGTAATTCTGGTAAGGTTTTCATAAAACATCTTTTTTAAGTTCAAATTCGGGCAAAATATACAGCAATTGAAGCATTTACATCAGTCACATTTAGTACGAATTGTGCAATCTCATGAAAATTAACGCTCGCTAAATGTGGTTATGGTCATGGTTTGGTTGTGAAGTTCACATTTAATGGCTCCATAAAAAGGGGCAATTTCACCGTATGAATAAAACCCTGTTAGAACAGGTTCGCCTTTCAAGGTTTCGGCCACTGCTTCAACTTCTTCATCAATTCGTTGAGCTAAGATAAGTTTACGGCCAACACATGAAATCAATAATGCAAGTTCCGGTTCTGTTTCATTAAAGGGTCTCAATCCATTTTCAGCAGCTAAGGATGCTCCGTCAATTAAGCGATCGAAATTGGCTTTCATCAATTGAGCTGTTGCGCCTGTTGGCATATCACCTGCAAACGTCATACTTTGTTTGTTTTCATCTACCGAAAGTATGGTGCGAACCACTGCGATGCCGTCTTTTTCGTATCGAATAGAAAGAGGAAACAGAAGGGCGCTTCCTGGAAGTTGTTCGGCTTGTGGACCCAAATAACGCTTATACAGTTCCAACGCTGATTGATTATCTAACTCATACAACACATTGCCTTCTGAGCGCGTAATTTCACGTTCAGGCCCAAACGAATCCCAACCACCTTTGGAACCGTGACCGATAACTAAATTATTTCCATACAGACCAACTAGTACAACCACGCCAGGTTGGGCATCTTGGTTTAATCCCACTAACGTTTGAGAAAACCGATCAGCATCACCGGCTAAACCACCGGTTAAACTCACTTTTGAGGGTAAAACACTATCAATACCTCGTACTAGATCAGAGCCGTTAATCAAGTGTCCATCAGAAAATACCAGGACATGAGTTAAGCCCTCTTTGGGTAAATCTTCACAGAGTTGTTTCCCCAAAAAAAAGCTTTCATTCATGGTTTTAATTTGTCCACTAACCGAAAAAACAGAGCTTTTCTCAAATTCTATGGCCACTGCGGTAACCGTTTTATCGTAAACAAGGGTGTCTACAATTTCTCCTGAAGTAG
>CAZIQX010000002.1:26837-28714 GCA_964541325.1 uncultured Chitinophagales bacterium
GGACGGATGTCCGGTGGGGGGAATGACTGTATAACTTGTAGATAAGGGGACTAGTTAACGAGCAGCAAACGATCACCAAAAACCAAAACTAACTGTGCCGATTCAGAAGCTTCATTTTTGAGTGATTTCCATTCGGAACCAATTTTGTGTAGGTGTGTAAGTTTCATACTTGACTAATTCTTTCAGCTAGGGATATAAAAAACAGATAGTTTTCTTGCTTGGCTTGCTGCAAAATATAATGTGGAATTGAAGAGGTGTGTGCAATAGGTTCCAAAAGACGCTTAATGATCTCAAACGATTGCAATTCAAACGCTTCCATCAGGGGTTCGCGTAGTTCAGGTGTTTGCAGATAAAACCAGTTTTTGGCTTCTGTGAGGTAACCGTTAAATGTTTCCTTAAGGGGTCTTTGGGTAATCTCACCTTTAATAAAACGGATTCCGACAACCTGTTCAAGCGACTGAATCAGCCAACGTTCACGGTAAGGCTTGGTGATGTAATCATCAAAACCTAAATCCATCAATTCTTTTTTGGTGGATACCGAACCGCTCGCTGTTAAAGCAATTACAGCAATTTGTTCCGATTTGGGATTATTTCGGATACGTTTAAAGGCTTCGATTCCATTCATTCCCGGCATCATGATATCCATAAAAATAACATCAGGATGAAATAATTCGGCCATCATCACTGCATCTAATCCATTATCCGCTTCGATGCACTCAAAACCAAGTGATTCCAGGAAAGCACGCACCACCATACGATTGTTGGTGATGTCGTCCACAATTAAAATGCGCCATTTTTTATCGCCTTCAATGCCTTGAACAACTAAAAGTTCGTCGTTTTCTTCGCTCGAAACTTCTTGTACAGCTTCTACGGGTAATCGAAACGTAAATGTGGAGCCTGCACCTAATTGACTTTCGACGGTTAGTTCACCGGATAACATCGAAACTATTTTAGAAGATATTGCCAATCCAAGGCCGGTTCCATCACTATAAAATCCTTTAACTTGACGAAATGGCTCAAAAATACTCTTTAGTTGATTTTCAGGAATGCCTCTGCCTGTATCCGAAATCGTAAATTCGATTAGATAAGACGAAGTTTCAGCAATTGGCGTAGTTGTTATGTGGATGTTTACACTACCTCGATTCGTGAATTTGATTGCATTTCCGACCAAGTTTATGAGTACCTGTTGAATACGTTTACTATCTGAATAAAACGTTTGATGCTCCACATCATCATAAGAAATAGATAATATGAGGCCTTTTTCATTGGCTTTAAGCGTAAACATCGCTTCGAGGTCTGTCGCAATTTCTTTTATGGAAAAGGTCTCAAAAACGAGTTCAAATTTTCCGGATTCAATTTTGCTAATATCGAGAACATCGTTAATCATAGCTAAAAGATGATTTCCGCTGCGATACATGGTTTCGATGTAGGAACGTTGCTGTTCGGGAAGGGCTCGATCACGTTGCAAAATTTGGGAAAAACCGATAATGGCATTTAACGGTGTGCGTAATTCATGGCTCATATTGGATAAGAATGCCGATTTTGCACGATTGGCTTCATCAGCGGTTTGAGCAGCACGTTTAATTTGTTCTTCAACTCGTTTTCGTTCGGTTACGTCTTCCGAAATAGTTAAAATGTATTTGATGTTCCCTATTTGGTCAAAAATGGGCACTTTATGCGTGCGTAAAACAAATTGTTGACCATCGGCGCGTTCGTAAGGTTCATCATCCTGAACAAAAATATCACGCGTACGAATAACTTCCTCATCTTGATAGCGATAGATTTTAGCAAACCGTTCTTCAAAAACTTCTTCACTCGTATGCCCCAACATTTGTTCAGCAGTAAGTGACATCATCTCTAAACCTACACGATTGGCT
>CAZIQX010000002.1:28724-42608 GCA_964541325.1 uncultured Chitinophagales bacterium
ATTCAGCCATTTTCAGGCGGGTGATGTCCAGAGCTGTGCCTAACAGTTGTGTCGTTTTTCCTGTTTCATCAGGTAGTGATTTCACCGATGCCTCAATCCAATGAACCAAACCGTTGTTGGTAACTATTCGATGGGTAAAACTCACGAAGCCACGTTTTAACACTTGGTCTAATTGCTGTTCAACCGAATGTCGATCTTCTTTATAGACCAAAGATAAGTAACGTTCTTTGGTTAAGTTTTCAAGGGCATGAGTGTGAAATATCCGTCTAAGGTTTTCTGAATACTCGGTTAAACCTGTTTCAAGTTCATACGTCCATGTACCGAAATTGGCTAGGGTCTGAGCTTCGTTCATTCGTGCGTCTTGCAAACGCAATTCAGCTTGAGCTTGTTTTTGTTCTACAGCGAGAACCCGTAAGTGTTCAACTAATTCAAGAAGATGGAAAGAGCTTTCTGAACGACTCAGTTCTTTAATTAATTCAAGTTCTTCGTCATTTCTGGCAAGTAGAGCAATGGCATTGAGTAATTTTTCTAGTAATTCCCGTTTATTTTGCGCATCAGCACGCAATTTTTTGTTGGCTTCGGAAAGTTCATCAGAAGAAACCGAGATAGCCCGTTCTAAAAGTAATCGATCGTTATCGTTATGAATGTAGGTTTCGTTAACAACACGCAATAGTTCCTGAAATTCGGCTGATTCAGGCTGATTATCCCCGTAAATCCGTTTTAGTTGGCGTGCTAAGAGTTTGTGCATAACAATTAAACTCACTCACTAATCAATTCATTCAAAATAGTAAGGTAAGCTTAATTTTAGCTTCCAATAGTTAGATTTTCATAAAAAAAGCACGTCTAAATTCAGACGTGCTTTTACAAATAGAGGTAGAATTCGTTTTAAAGCCAATTACTTTAGTTTAACTTCCAAACTTGTTCTGCTGCTAACCAGGTTTGAAGCACTTTTGTTTGCCAAATTTCAGATTCATCAACGGAAAAATAATTGCGATCAATAACAATGAAGTCAGCCCATTTACCGACTTCAAGACTACCGGTTACATCTTGCATAAAGCCAGCCCAAGCTGCATCAATAGTGAAAGCTTTGAGGGCTTCGGCTCGGGTAAGTTTTTCTTCAGGATACCAACCATCCATAGGCATTCCGTTATGGTCTTTGCGAGTTACAGCCGAGTATAGTCCAAAAAATGGGTTGCTTTCTTCAACGGGAAAATCGGAACCGGCTGCTACAATTGTTCCCTGATTTAAAAACGTTTTCCAGGCGTATGCACCTTTAATTCGCTCCGGACCAACACGATCTTCGGCCATATTCATGTCGCTCGTTGCATGTGTAGGTTGCATGGAAGCGATCACATCAAGTTGTTTGAAGCGTGGAATATCTTCAGGATGTACAATTTGAGCGTGTTCAACTCGGAAGCGATGGTCGATTAAACCAAGTTCCTGAATGGTTTTTTCGGCAGCGTTCAATACCACTTGATTCGCTTTGTCGCCAATTGCATGTGTATTTACCTGATATCCTTTTCTGGCCACTTTAAGCATAAGTTGAGTTAATTCGGCTTCATCGTGAAACAATAACCCAAAATTAGCGGGGTCGTCGGTGTACGGGTGAATCATTGCTGCGCCACGGCTGCCTAGAGCACCATCTTCATATAATTTAACGCTCTGAACATATAAACGATCTTGGGCATAGTTTTTAAGTAATCCTTCTGATGCAATTTTATCGAAGTCGTTTCCGGCGCCACCAATCATCGCATAAATACGCGTTGTTAATCGGTTTTCGCGACCAAATTGCTTGTAAAGTTCAAAAATATCATGTGAAATTCCAGCATCATGAACACCGGTGAGACCCATTTCAGCCATTTCTTGTAAAGAAAGTTCAAGGGCTTTTGCTTTCTCAGCATCGGTTCTTGCCGGAATTTTGGATTCAACGAGATTCATTGCTTTGTCAATAAAAACACCGGTTGGATTTCCATTTTTATCCCGGATGATTTTCCCGCCGTCAGGGTCAATCGTTTCTTTAGAAATACCAGCAATTCGCATGGCTTCGGAGTTTGCCCAGGAAGCATGCCCATCCACTCGGCGCAGATAAACCGGTTTGTCTTTTACGATTTGGTCGAGATCGGAAGCCATAGGAAATGCGTTTTCTTTCCATAGTGTTTGGTTCCAGCCTCGCCCTAATACCCATTGTAATTCAGGGTTTTTTTTCGAAAACGATTCGATTTTTGCCAAAGTAGAATCTAATGACTTAATTCCCATCAGATTTACATCGAGACGTGCATACCCTAAACCCATAACGTGTGCGTGGGCGTCAATGAGACCGGGAAGCACAAATTTTCCATTTAAATCGATACGTTTTGTTGGTGATTTGGGCAGTTGAGTACTGTCGTTTCCCACATAAATAACCTTGCCTCGTTCAGTAGCCAAATAAGAAAACGAAATCAAGGAATCAGCTTTAAATGTGTAGCCGGTAAAATTGTGAAATACATATAAACTGGGTTCACTACTTTTTGAACAAGAGAACAATAACAGACACAAAAAGAGAAAACTATTTTTCATGTATACTTAACGTTAGATGGATAAACAGATTGGGTCAAACACGTTCACATACGGTTCCCAAACGCAAAGTACAAAATTGACTGCATTTGAGATGATAGATAAATCGCGGTTTTCGTTAAGCATTGTAAAGCGTCCGATTGTGGATTCCTACTCCATTTTAAAATTGAACAAGGAAATTTTTGCAGAAGATCGCTTAATCAATCATTTTGAGCACGATGACATTCGAATGTATGAAGCAAGAATTAATGCGATACCGGTTGGATTTAAAGTGGGATATGCGCTTTCAAAACATGAATATTATTCAGCTAAGGGCGGTGTTTTGCAGCAATTTAGGAGGAATGGAATTGCTGAAAAGCTAACACTTACCATGTTAGTAGAATGCAAACAAAGAGGATATCGTGTATTAAGCTATGATACATTACCTGAAAAGTATCCCGGTATGTTTGAATTGGGCCTAAAGTTGGGATTTGTTCAGGTAAGTTCAGCATGGGATGAGCGTTATAAAGCCAATAAAGTGAGGATGAGTTTAGTGCTTTGAAGAACTTAGTGCGATTTTTAAAGTAGGAGTTGGGAATAGGGTGATGTTCGATGGTTGATGTATGATGTATGATTGAGTTATTTGGCTCCTCGCTTCTAGGTCTTCTAGCTTCGAACCTTCGGTCTCAAACCACATTAACTTCACTTTATGCTTTTTAATCGTTTTATAATGTGGAATTAATGCCTTTCTAAATTCGGAGATTATTATTCATGGTATAATCCTTCCCAGACGACGGTTAGAACCTTTAATGAGAATCCCCATGAAAACGCTAGTCCTTTCAGCAGTTACTGTAATGGCTTTGTCGGCCTGCTCAATCGTTAGCCAAGACCAGATTGGTGTTAAACGAACACTAGGGAAATTGGACAAGAAAGTTCAGACTCCCGGAGTTGTTTTTCTTAACCCATTAGTTACATCAGTTGTAAAACTCCCTTCAAGAACTGAGAATATAGAAGTAAAGCTTTCGCTTCCTTCAAAAGAAGGTTTAAATGTGTATTGCGAAATTTCTATCCTGTATCGAATTGATCCTCAAAAAGCCCATGAGATACTTCAGAAAACCGGTGAACGTTATGTTGAAGATATGATTTTGCCGGTTTTTCGCTCTTCTTCTGCTGATGTTTCAGCGCGCTTTTTAGCTAAAGACATGCACACTGCTCAACGTGCAGAAATTGAATCCGCGATTCGCGAACAAATGATGAAATACTTAGCCGATCGCGGATTTTTCATCGAAGCGGTACTTATGAAATCTGTTCAGTTACCAATGGGATTGGCTCGAGCAATCGAAGAAAAACTGGAAGCGGAACAATCTGCTCAAAGAATGGAATTTGTAATTAAAGAAGAAGAACTAGAAGCTCGACGCAGAATCATCGAAGCTACTGCTATTCGCGATGCACAACGAATCATCTCTGAGGGCCTAAATCCACAAATCCTACAATTCCGACAGATCGAAGCCTTGCAAAATCTATCCACATCACCCAATGCAAAAATTGTAATCACAAACGGAAAGACATTGTTCACCGTTGATGGAAGTGAATAAAAGCTATCTCGATTCCCCTAAGCTATAAATAACCTCATATACATACCTCTAGACTCATAAATAAACCTCAATTAACTAAAAAGCGATGCCCGGAATGGCATCGCTTTTTGTTTTAGGAGTCTAAGCTCCAAAAATGCTCTTAAGTATTTCTATACTAATCTCTTCTTTTAATCCTTTATAGGCTTTTATCTCATGCTCTCCAATAACTAAGACCGAGTTGGTATCTGTTCCAAAACCTGCACCTTGCTCATGTAGTGAGTTCGCAATCATGTAATCTGCATTTTTTTTGATGCGTTTGGCTTGTGCATGGTCTAAAATGTCTTGAGTCTCCATTGCAAATCCAATCAATATCTGTCCTTGTTTTTTATGCTCTCCAAACCAAGCTAGCGAATCAGGGGTCTTTTTTAACGTAATTTGCAATTCAGCTTCATTTTTTTTGATTTTATGCTCTTCTTTTTGTGTAGGAGAATAATCGGAAACGGCTGCTGTAAATATGCCGATATCTGTTTCGGAGTGATACATCTTTACCGCGGAAAACAATTCTTCAGCGGATAATACCGGCACTGCATGTACGCCATCAGGTAGAGGAACGGAAAGTTGTGCGTGAATAAGCGTGACTTCTGCACCGAGACGTTTTGCGGCTTTCGCCATAGAAATGCCCATTTTTCCGGTTGATGGATTCGATATAAACCGAACAGGATCAAAATGTTCGCGGGTAGCACCTGCGGTTATTAAAACACGTTTTCCGCTTAATATTTTTGGTTGATGGAGGTCCGAAATTACGTTCCATACTTTTTCAAGTATGAACGACTCTTCGGGCAGACGTCCTTTGGCTTCCAATCCCGATGCTAAATAACCGGTGGCCGGTTCTATCACATGAAATCCGGATTCTTTTAAAAGACGCATATTTCGCTGAGTGGCAGGCGCATCGAACATTTCCCCATCCATCGTTGGGCAAACAACAATCGGACATCGCGCGGCCAGAACGGTTGCTGTTAACATATTATCAGCAAAACCATAAGCCATTTTGGCCATGGTATTGGCAGTGCAAGGGGCAATCACTAAAACATCTGCCCACTCGCCCCAATGAATGTGTTTGGTCCAGTCAGACTCTGGGTTTTCAGAGAAAATATCAATTGCAACTTCATGGCGGGTAAGAGCTTGAAACGTTTCTTTACCCACAAAACGAAGAGCCGAAGGCGTCATGATAACACGCACTTCGGCTCCTTGTTTTTGAAATAATCGTAAAAGATTGGCTGATTTGTAAGCAGCAATCCCACCGGTTACTCCGAGGAGAATATGCTTACCGCGGAAATCCAATTAGAAATCCTCAGCTCTGCGCCAGTACACTTGATCACCCATCATTTCATTGATGGCGCGTTCGGTTGGGTGTGGACGTTTTTCATATTCTCTTGAGATGCGCTCTTGCTCTTCATTAAACGAGAAGTCGTCATCATCATCAAAACCTTCGAAATATTTGAGTTTCTCGTCGAGTTCGAGTTTGTCTTTTGCGGCAATCTGACGAGCGCGTTTCGCCATAACAGCGATTGTTTCGTAAATATTTCCGGTTTTTTGTTGAAGTTTTTCAACTTCGAGTGTTTTAGCTGGCATTAGCTGAACCTTAATTGGTGTTAATAAATGTTTCTAAAATCTGTTTTATGTGTGCGTAGGCCGTTTCTAAATCGTCGTTTACTACGCAGTAATCAAAAGAGTTTTCGTATTGCAGTTCCATTTCAGCGCGTTCCAATCGCTCTTTTAACGATTCAGGCGATTCTGTGCCACGTAATTCTAATCGTTGTCTGAGTACTTCGAGTGATGGCGGCTTTATGAAAATGCTTATCGAATTGTCCTTGTAACTATTCTTGACATTTAAAGCACCTTTTACTTCGATGTCAAGCACGCAAAAATAACCTTTATCCAGTTGATTTTCAACATCAGAACGTAATGTTCCGTAGCGTTTGCCGCCATAAAACTCTTCCCATTCTAAAAAGTCGCCCTCAGCGATGCGTTTATCGAATTCAGAGCGAGTTAAAAAATAATATTCTCGCCCATGTTCTTCGCCTACTCTTGGGTTGCGTGTGGTTGCAGAAACTGAAAATTTCAAAATGGGTAATTCACTCATTAAGCGCTTAACAATGGTTGATTTACCTGAACCACTTGGCGCTACAATAATGATTACTTTACCTCTTTTTAAAACCATGATGGCTAGTTTTCGGCTCTTTTTGCTCGTTGCATGGCATTTTCACCACCTGTTCCAAATCGTTGTTTGAACAGTTCAAAGCGAGTTGGAATCACACGTTGTGGCCAATAGTTATTATTTCTGTCCACATCAGCAACTTCATAAAATGGATCGAGAACGACTCCGGTAACTTCTTTTTCAAAGAAAAACACCTTGCTTACTTCGCGGTCGTTTTTACGCCATATTTCAGCGGGAATGCGTTCTACATGCGTACTTCCATCTTTAAACGTGAACTCTAAAATGACCGGCATTACCAATTCACCTACATTTTTTAAGCTGATTTCATAGTAGTTCATCCCACTTTTCAATAAGGCTAACTCGTTTTCGTTTAAAGACTTAACATAGCGTTCGTAGTCTTGTTCGTCTACGGAAGTTACCGCATAAGGGTCATTGGTATTGTAGAAATCAACCGCCTTAGCATCACGTTCAATCAAGGTTTGAGGAATTTGTTTTTCATCAAAATTGCGAATGCTTGAGATATCTTTTTCTCGTTCTGCAAATTCTTTTTTGCTAATGGCTTTTTCAATTTTAGGGTCTTTGGTATCAATGCGGAGCCATTGTACACCTGCTAGATCTTGATCAACAAAGTCATTAGAATAAAACCAGCCTCTCCAAAACCAGTCTAAATCCACAGCGGAAGCATCTTCCATGGTTCTAAAGAAATCAGCAGGAGAGGGGTGTTTAAACATCCAGCGCTGAGCATACATTTTAAAGGCATAATCAAATAATTCACGTCCCATGATGGTTTCACGTAAAATGTTTAAACCGGCTGCTGGTTTGCCATAAGCATTATTTCCCAGTTGTGTGATAGACTCTGAGTTGGTCATAATTGGCTGCAAACCGTCAATTTCTCCTTTCATGTAATCAACCATAGAATAAGCAGGTCCACGGCGTGAAGGATAGCCTTCTTCCCATTCTTGTTCGGCTAAATACTGTAAAAACGAATTTAAACCTTCATCCATCCACGTCCATTGACGCTCATCAGAATTAACAATCATAGGGAAGTAGTTGTGACCCACTTCATGGATAATAACGCCAATCATCCCGTATTTAATGCGGTCGGAATAGGTTCCGTCTTTTTCAGGACGACCAAAATTGAAACAAATCATGGGGTATTCCATTCCAATACGATCAGCATGAATACTCCAGGCAACCGGATAAGGATAATCAAAGGTATATTTTGAATACACGTTTAAGGTATGAACGATTGCACGTGTTGAGTACTGTTCCCAAAGTGGATTTCCTTCTTTCGGGTACATCGACATGGCCATTACCGTACGGGAACCGAATGAAACACCTTGTGCATCCCAAATAAATTTTCTGGATGAAGCCCAGCCAAAATCACGCACATTACTTGCTTTGAATGTCCATGTTTTTTTGTCACTAGATTTCGTTTTTTCTCTTTCAATAGCCTCTTCTTGCGTGTAAATGATAACGGGCTCTTTGGAGTTGGCCGCTTTTTTAAGCAAATCTTGCTTTGCTTTAGGTAAAATTTTTGATGCATTTTGTAGCTCTCCGGTAGCAGCCACTAAATGATCGGCAGGTACTGTGATATTCACCACATAATCACCAAACGGTAGCGCAAACTCACCATTTCCTAAAAATTGCTTGTTTTGCCAACCTTCAACGTCGTTATAAACCGCCATTCTTGGAAAAAATTGAGCGATGGTATAGAGATAATTGTCATCCTCTTCAAAATATTCGTATCCGCTACGTCCACCTATTTTCATGCGATCGTTAATATTGTACCACCATTTTATTTTGAGCACAAGTTTTTCACCGGGTTTAATTGGTGAGGGCGGGTCAACACGCATCATGGTATTGTTGATGGTAAAGCTCATGTCTTTATTGTTGCGGTCGCGAACGTATTCGATTTTAAAACCGCCATCGAAATCGTTATGGAGTCGCTCTAAGGTTGCAAAGCTCGTTCTGGAATCAAGTGAGCTAAGAGCAGTTTTATCGGTCATGCTACCTTTAGCACGCATATTTTGGTCGAGTTGCAACCAAACATATTCGAGTCGATCTGGTGAGTTATTGGTATACGTGATGGTTTCTTCACCGTTAATGGCTTGTATGGTGTCATCCAATTCAACACTAATCACATAATCAGCTCGCTGTTGATAATAAGCATGCCCCGGAGCACCACCTGCTGTTCGATATAAATTGGGCGTTGGAAGTTCCTCATAGAGTTGTTTGAATTTATCGGCTGAGCGATTTTGTGCCATTCCCAAAATCGGTAATAATAAAGCTGCTGAAAAGACGACGATTTTTTTCATAGTATTGATTACGTTGATGTTTACCAAAAAACGGTGTTATTCATTAATATGAGTGAAATTCCGGCGGCCATTCCGGAAATAAAAATATTCCAATCCCGATGCCTCACTTGGAGAAGCTGCTCGAAAATAAACAGGATTACTAAGAATAAACTCATGATAATTAGTTGGCCAATTTCGATTCCTATGTTGAATGACAATAAAGGGATTAGGATACTTTCTTCTTTTCCTAAAATAGTTTGTAAGTAGTTGGAAAAACCCATGCCGTGAATCAAACCAAAAATTAAGGCTAACACGTAATTTAGTTGAATTTTATGGCGTGAGCGTTCAGAGGGTTTTGAAAAAACATTATAAAAACAAGTCATTAAAATGGTAACAGGAATTAAAAACTCGATAAGATTGCTGTTAATTGCTACCAACTTAAATGTGGCTAACGCTAAGGTTAGTGAGTGACCAATCGTAAATGCGGTAATTAAAATCAGGATTTTTTTCCATTCAATCGCTCGATAACGTGCTCCTAAAGCCATTAAAAAAACGATATGATCATACGCGTCGAGATCCGCGATGTGGTTAAGTCCTAATTGTAGATAAAGTCCGAATTCTGACATAGGTTTTTTTTACATTCGGATAATACCGACATCGAGTAAGTTTTTAAAACCCTAAGTGAATAAATCCCAATAATTTACATTTTTTAAATCATGTTCAAGCCCTTGTTTTTTTTACATCTGATACTCTACAGTTTTTGGGTGCATCCCTATTATGTATCAATTTGGGATTTGGTGATTAATTCTGAATCGCAAACCATTCAGGTTACCGGCAAAATTTTTTTGGATGATTTGGAAAAAGCCTTAACAGAACATGAATTGTTTTCAGGGAAATTTGATTGGAATACAAACGATAAAACGATAAAAGAAGCCCATCAAAAAGCTCTTGAACAGTATTTAAGTACAACGTTTAGTGTGGAATTAGAGCAGGCCAAACCGAAGATGAACATATTAGGGTATGAGTCGGAATTGGATGTGCTTTACGTGTACTTAGAATCCGATACACTAACTCAGCAACAAGGAAAATTTCGTGTTGAACTCACGTTTTTAACTCAAGAAATTCCTGATCAAATGAATATTTTGCATATTACTCGTGAGGGTTCAAAGAAATCGTATTTGTTGCATCAGGCAGAAACAAAAATGGAATGGTAAATCATGAAAAAATGGATTGTATGGGCATGGGTTATTGTTGTGGCATCCTGCTCGGTTTCACCGAAGGAAGAATTGCAAAAACGGGCTATTCCGTTTACTGATATAGCATTTTTCGATTCGGTTAAATCCGGAAATATGGAAGTAGTTCGCTTGTTTGTGGATGCCGGCATGCCCGTTGATATCGTAAATAAATACGATGAAACAGCTTTGATGATAGCTGTAAATCAACAAAATGAAACTATGGTTGATGCTTTATTATTGCGTGGCGCTAGTGTGTTTAAAGTGGATGAAAACGGTCGCTCGCCTTTTGTTTTAGCGGCTCGTTCCGGTTCTGTATCCATCATGAAAAAATTGCTTGACAAAGGAAGCGATGTGAATGAACGCGATCGAAAACTGGGATTTTCAGCGTTAAATTATGCTGTTCAAGCTCAAAAAAAGGATGCTGCTCTATGGTTGATTCAGCAAAAAGCGGATGTGAATTTGCAAAGTAAAGACGGTGGGCATTCCCTTCTAGGTGCTGCTTATAATGGCGATTTGGTGTTATTGGAGGCTTTACTGACTGCCGGTGCGCAAGTGAATCTTAAAACCCAGTTTGGTCAACACGCCTTGCATTATGCAGCAATGAACGGAAAATTGGAAGCTGTACAGTTGTTACTTACCAAAGGTGCTGATAAATCTGCTAAAGATGTAGATGGTAAAACGCCCAAAGATTTGGCACTTGAAAGTGGATTTACAGAGGTAGCAAACGTACTGTAAGGGTTTGTTTTTTCAGATTTCTAAAGTAACAAACAAAGGTACGTGGAAGTTTTCGTTCACTCGGTTTAACACATATCCAATCTTTTCACACTGAATAGTAGCTACAAGAGGAATTACGGTAAAGCGGGAGTCAATGTGGTTGGATTTGTGTGCTTTCCGTTGAAAATAAAATCGGATTTACTTCCCCTCCTGAAATTGTGTACTTCTTCGCACATAAATCATCACTCTTCGGTTTTTTTCCTGATTTTCAGGAATTGCAACACCATTTACATCGCGATTAGGGGCAATTGGACGAGAATCTGCAAAACCGCTGGCTTTTAATTTGCTTACCGGTAAGCCGCTGTCTATCAATAATTTAACTACATTAGTAGCTCGATGTGCCGAAAGTTCCCAATTAGACTCATATCGTGCGCTTTTTATGGGAATATCATCGGTGTGGCCTTCAACCTCAATTAAAAATTGGGTTAAATCGAGTGTTTGAATGGCTTTGCCCAATTCATCTACAACTGAAATCATATTTTGTTTGATTTCAGCGGATCCTGATTCGTACAAAGAACTGCTCGCCAATTCAATTTCCACTCCAAGAGGGTCGGTTTCAACAAAAACGGCATGTTCTAATTTGCGTTGTTCAACAATCGACTTTAAATCTTTCGTGATTTCCTCAAACGGTTTTTCAGCTGTTTTTTTGAGCATTTCGCCGGAAATAGCACTTTTTATTTCCTCAAATTTTTGCTGATTAATGTCGGACATGGAATACAACAAAATGAAAAACGTAAGTAGCAACGTAACCATATCAGAATACGTGAGCAGCCAACTTTCTGCTTCATCTGCTTCTTCTTTTACTCGTTTTGATTCGATATACGAGCGTCGTTCTGATAAAACAGAATCGTTTCGCTTGCTTTGTCCATACGGATGTGAACCGGATTGGAACGAAGAAGTAGGTTTTGATTTCAGATTGAAAAAACTCATCGGTTGTTTTCCCGCTCAGATATGATATCAAAATGATATTTTGGATCGAGGAATGAGTTCAATCTATCCTGTACCATAATGGCGCTTTTTCGCTCATTTAGCATGATGAGCCCTTCCATCACCATAAAATCGCGGTAGCGCAGAATCTGCTGTTTTTCCTTCGTTTTTTCAGCGCCGGGTTTCAAAATCAATTGAGAAAAAAGCACACCGTACAGGGTTGTTAATAAGGCTAAAGCCATGCCTTTTCCAATGGCATCAGGGTTAGCGCCCAAATTATCGAGCATGATAATAAGTCCCACCAACGTTCCAATCATCCCAAAGGCAGGTGCATAGGTAGCCATCGTCTTTAGAATATGGGATTGTACCATGTTGCGTTCATAACGCGTTTCAATAGCATCGGTGAGCATATCGCGCAAGGAGTTGGAATCGTAATCAGAGAGAAGCAAATTAGATGCGTATTTCATGAAGGAATCTTCAATTTGCGATTTGTCAATAATTTTTTCGAATTCGCGGATATCACCTTTTTGCATAATCCTTGCCCATTGAATAAGCAGAGCTACATCATGATATAAAGTAATCGGATTAATATTTTGTGGTACAATCACTTCCGCAAGTTCTTTGAATGATTTCATCACGTAAGTACCGCTAAATGAGATCATAGCAGCTGCCAAAGTTCCGCCAATTACCATCAAAAAGCTCGAAAAGCTTACAAACATAAAATAGTTGTCTGTGTTGGCAACGATGGCAAAAAGAAAGAGACCAAACCCCAGGACGATTCCAAAAATCGTAACACCACTAATTTGCTTCATATCCTCAAAAATAAATCATAAAAAAACCTGTACCTCTTGCGAAGTACAGGTTCAAAATAGGGATAATGCAGGAGTTTTTATCTATGCTAAATCACTTGATATCAAGAAGTTCGACTACGCCTGAATCCATGTTGTATAAACCGCCCACAACGTTGATTTTGTTATGTGATACTAACTCTTTCATAATGGGTTCTGAATCACGAAGAACATGTACGCCATGTTCAATATTGGCTAGTATCGCTTTTTTTAAAAATTCGGGGTCTTTGTTATCTAATGCTTTTTCCTCAGGTTCAGCTTTTATGTAGTCAATCAAATTTTGAATGTGACCCGGAACACGGTCGTTTTGATGTTCAACATAAGCTGAAATAGCACCACAGCCCTCATGGCCTAAAACGACTACTAAAGGCGTATGAAGATGTTCAGCAGCATATTCGATACTTCCAAGTTCATAGTCACCAATAACGTTTCCGGCTGTTCGAATGACAAATAAATCGCCAAATCCTTGGTCAAATACAAGTTCGGGGGGAACGCGAGAGTCGGAACAGCCAACAACAATAGCAAAAGGATGTTGACCTTTTTCAAGTTCACGCAAATAGGCGAGGCTTTGGTCGGGGTGAATAGGATGATTTTCAATAAAGCGCTTATTGCCTTCCATTAGGCGCTCTAAGGGGTCAGTGCTAATCGAAAGATTTGTAGCGGCTGATTTAGGATTTACCTGACATGCAGATATCCAGACTGCGAAGAAAAGTAAAAAAATGGGTTTCATGGTTTAACTTTGCGATTCTTACCATCTCTTAACAGAAGTCGCTTTTGATTTTGCCGGATTTGAAACTTTGTAGGCCGATTCACCCCAAATGCCAAAAATACTTGGTTTTTTTTCAATATCGGGCAGTTTTGTGCGCTTCCAACTTGCAACGGTTTGTGAAATAATGAGTTCGTCAGCTGCAGTAAGATTACATGCAACCATCAGTTTCGTTTCATTTTGCAGCACTTGAATAGCATCTTTCAACAGTATAAGATTTCGTTGTGGAGATTCCATAAACAATTCGGTTTGGTCGAATTGAAGGGAATCTTGTTCCAGTTTTTTTAACTGTTCGTTACGTGATTGGTGGTCACGTCCCAGATATCCGTTAAATCGAAATTTTTGTCCATTAAAACCGGATGCCATCAAGGCTAAAATCATTGATGCCGGGCCAATTAGTGGTCGCACCGGTATTCCTGTATGATGCGCTAAACTAATTAAATTCGAACCCGGATCGGCAACTCCCGGACACCCTGCTTCCGACATCAAACCCACATCGTCGCCACCTAATAATCGATTGATGATATCCATGTCGATATCGGTATGTACGCTGCGCTTGCTTACTTCGGCAAATTCCAACTCGTATTCGGGTACCGGATGTTTTACAGCCAATAAAAATTGAATACTTGTTTTGATATTTTCAACGGCAAAAAAACGAAGTTTATGAATTACCTCGATGTTAAAGGGAGGTAAGGAATGTTCAATGGCCGTTT
>CAZIQX010000003.1:0-3945 GCA_964541325.1 uncultured Chitinophagales bacterium
GGATATTATTATTTGGATGAACAAAGTACTAATAGTGCCGTAATTTTTGGAGCTATTTTATATACTAAAGCTTAGAAAACATTACATTTATGCTCATATTTCGAGCTATGGTATTTCCTCAAAACTGTGCGATGACTCACAACTTTGGATTATGTTTTGCGCTAATACCGACTCCGAATCACAATAAAGAAAAAAGTTTATGAAAAAGTTATTCGTTTGGATGATGTTGCTTTTAGGTGTTCCTGTTATTTCTGCGCAGGATTTTGAAACCTGGAAAAAACAACAAATGGAGCAGTTTCAACAATTTAAAGACGAACGCGACAAAGCATTTAACGCCATGTTGAAACAAGCTTGGCAAGCTGTAAATATCGAAAAGGGTCAGCCTTTGATTAAAGAACCCAAAATTGTGGTTCAGCCTGAGGTGAAACCAGAAGAAACAGTACAGCCCACAGAAACTGTAGAAATAAAGGTTGATTCGGTGATTTCGGTAACTGTACCTGAAGAAAAAGCCCCCGAACCACCAAAGTTACTTATCAAGGAAGCTCCACCTGTTCCTGAACTGGTTCAACGAGTTGCTAAACCTATTAATACCGCTGTTTTCCCATTTTACACAGCACAAATTGAATTACCATCAAGTAATAAATGGAAATCCATCCGTGTTAAACAAATCAACCCCGATGGCATCAGTAATTTTTATCAAGCCTTATCCAATGCCGATTATGAACCTTTTTTGAGAACTTTGGATGAACAACGCCACACTTTAAAACTTAATGATTGGGCTTTTGGACAACTCATTCAAACCACTGTTAGCAAAACTACGCAAGCTTCTATCAATGATGTTCGTCTTTTTACCTGGTTCTTTCTGCTTAAAGCAGGATACGACGTTAAAATCGGCTACAACGACGACGACATCCACTTAATGATCCCAACCCAACAGCGCTTATTTGGTACGAATTATTTTACTATCGACGGCATTAAATATTATGTAGTTGATTTTCAAAAACCCGTTCAAGGAAGTGTTCGCTTATATACTTATAAAGGTACTTTTCCCGATGCCAATCGTGCTTTAGATATGCGATTTAATGCTGAACCAGAGATAAAAACCCTAACAGAGCCTAAAAAATTGGTTTTTCATTATGATGGAAATCAATACGAGGTTTCTGCCCGATACAATGCCGCTTATGTGGATATGGTTGAATACTATCCTCAAACCGATTTAACCGTTTATTTTCAAGCTATGGTTTCGGGTGCAGCCTCTGAATCACTGGTAGAAGAACTCAAAAAAATTGTATCTGAAAAGGATGAATACACCCAAGTGAATATGATTTTACGTTTTGTACAAACCGCCTTTGAGTACAAAACCGATCAGGATCAATTTGGGAAAGAAAAATACTTTTTCGGGGATGAAACCCTTCATTATCCCTATTCAGATTGTGAGGATCGCTCTATTTTATTTGCTTCTTTAGTGAAAGAAATAACCGGTTTACCGGTGATCGGGATCAAATATCCGGGTCATTTGGCAACTGCTGTAGCTTTTTCTGTTGATACCAAAGGCGATAAATTATTTCATGGCGGTAAATCTTACACTATTTGTGATCCAACCTATAAAGGCGCCGATATTGGCATGAGTATGCCAAAGTTCAAATCACAATCCATCACAGTGGTACCATTTTAAAGTATGCTGCTGACCTAACGATTGGCAAATTCCCGGAGTTCGTTCAAAACAGATTGAAAAGCTTCGGGAAGTTCCGCTTCAAAAAAGAGCTCTTCACCCGTTATTGGATGGACAAAACCTAAGGTTCGGGCATGCAAACATTGATGTTGCATTTGTTTAAACAATCGTTCAAATAAATCTTTGCGTCCGCCGGTATTCGAACCATATCTAACGCTATTTCCACAATATTCTACATCCCCAAAAACAGGGTGATTCAAATGAGAGCAATGTACTCGAATCTGATGGGTTCGTCCGGTTTCTAACTGTAACTCAATGTAACTCAACAATTCCAACTCTTCCAGAACACGATAATGAGTAACGGCATGTTTTCCGGAATCATCATCAACTACGGCCATTTTTTTTCGGTCAGTTCGAGAACGACCAATATTTCCTGTTATCGTACCTGTATGTTCAGGGAATAAACCCCACACTATAGCATGGTATTTTCTCTCGATATCATGGGTTGAAAAAAGTTCAGAAAGTTTGGCATGAACGGTATCATTTTTAGCCACAACCAATAAGCCGCTTGTATTTTTATCCAAACGATGCACAATACCGGGACGAATAAGTTCATCATCTACATCAGAAAGGGAGTCCACGTGATGAAGTAGGCCGTTTACTAACGTGCCTGTCCAGTTTCCAAAGGCAGGATGAACCACCATTCCGGCAGGTTTATTCACAATTAACAGGTGCTCATCTTCAAAAATAATATCAATAGGGATGTCTTCCGGTTTGGCATCGGGCGGCGGCGGTTTAGGTAGTTCTATATCAATTACATCACCGGGCTGCATGCGATACGATGCCTTCACAGGTTTTTCATTAACCCAAACATAACCGGCTTTAATAGCTTCTTGCACTTTATTTCGAGTTGCATTTTGCACAAATTGAGTGATATAAGCATCTACTCGGGTGTTTTCAGAGTGGCCATCAGGCACAATAAATTGATATCGTGTTACCTGTGGGTTTTCGTCTTCGTTTTTAACTTGATAGGATTTCATGCTGAAAGGTAACGAGTATTCATCACCCTAACCAACCTTCTCTGTCTAAACTTCGATATTGAATAGCTTCTGCAATATGAACTGTTTTTATGTTTTCTGAATTGCCCAAGTCAGCTATGGTTCGGGCAACTTTCAAAATTCGATCGTAAGCACGTGCCGATAAGTTTAATTTATTGATTGCATTTTTAAGCAAAGCAGCCCCGGCATCATCTAGCTTACAAACAGCTCTAACCATACGGGTATTCATTTGTGCATTGGCATAAACTCCTTTTATTCCCATAAATCGGCGGGATTGAATTTCTCGAGCCACCATAACACGTTCTCGAATTGACTCTGATGTTTCTCCCGGCTGTTTAGACGCTAATTCGTCATAGCTTACTTTATTTACTTCCACATGCAAATCAATTCGATCTAATAAGGGTCCACTTATTTTTGACAAGTACCGTTGCATGGCGATCATATTTGCTGCTGTAGCATCTTGTGCATCAAACCAATCACCTGTTGGAGAGGGATTCATAGAGGCTACCAACATGATTTTACTCGGATAAGTTACCGATCTTCGGGCACGAGAAATGGAAACAACGCCGTCTTCAATGGGTTGACGCATCACTTCCAAAGCACTTCGCTTGAATTCCGGAAGTTCATCTAAAAATAAAATGCCATTGTGTGCCAAGGATATTTCACCGGGCATTGGATTACTACCACCTCCAACTAAGGCTACATCAGATACGGTGTGATGTGGCGATCGAAAGGGGCGTTGCGTTACTAAACCGCCTTCTTTGGGAAGTAAACCGGCAACAGAATGAATTTTTGTAGTTTCTAAAGCTTCTTCAAGGGTCATGGGTGGTAAAATGGTGGTTAACCGTCGGGCCATCATCGTTTTCCCGGAACCCGGAGGTCCAACCATAATGATGTTATGCCCACCTGCTGCTGCAACCTCCAAAGCTCGTTTTACATTTTCCTGCCCTTTTACATCACTGAAATCAACCGGGGAATTTACTATTTGATTACCAAACAAGTGGTTTAAATCTACTTTTTCGGCTTGCAGATTACTTTCCAGATTTAACCAACGAATAGCTTGTCCTAAATGGTCGATGGGTAAAATCGCAATCCCATCTACAACGGCGGCTTCTGATGCGTTTTCACGTGGAAGTAGAACGTACTTAAATCCTTGTTCTTTTGCCGTAACTGAAATGGGTAATGCGCCCTTAACCGGACGACTACTGCCATCCA
>CAZIQX010000003.1:3955-19294 GCA_964541325.1 uncultured Chitinophagales bacterium
TAAGTGTGTCTTTTAACCGATCGAGTTCAACCTGTCCTGAGGCTGCCAACAATCCCACAGCTATGGGTAAGTCAAAGGCATTTCCTTCTTTGGGCAAATCAGCAGGAGCTAGATTTACCGTGATGCGTCCGGACGGAAAATTTACTCCGGAGTTTTTTAAGGCGGCTTCAATACGCGTTCGTGCTTCCTGCACAGCGCGGTCGGGTAAACCTGCCAAAAAGTATTTAGGCATACCGCCTGCTATGTTTATTTCAACATCGATAACATGGGCATCAACACCAAAGGTGGATGCGCAAAAAGTTTGTGCTAGCATATTTTCTGTATCTTTTTTTATTGTTCTATGTACAGGGACGCATCAAACTCAAAAATCTTACAGGAAAAAGTATGGCGAACACAATTTTAGAAGAAATTACCGTAACGGGAAAAGAATTATTGGAAACCATCAAAAGCATCGTTTCTGAAGGAAATGTGCGCCGAATCGTGGTTAAGAATAAAAAAGGCAAAATTCTGATTGAAATTCCACTAACTGTTGGTGTTGCCGGTTTGGGTGCTGCTATTTACGTATTAGGTGCATTTATTCCTGCGATTACATTTTATGCCCTGTTTGCCAACGATTTTAGCATCTTAATTGAACGAGATGGCGAAGGAAGTAAAAAAGAAGTAGAGGCTGAAGCTCAAATCATCAAAATTGTAGAAGACGAAGGCCCAAAAAAAGAAGAATAGTCTTTGTTTAACTGTTTTATTTTCCTCAAATTAGGCGCAACGTTTTAAAGGATTACACGTGCGCCTTTTTTATTTCGTATTGATTTTCGGTTTAGGGGTTATTGGTTCGGAAAGCATAAATGCTCAACAGGTTCCGGGTGTTCATTATTTTGTTCATCATTACGAACCCACGGTTTATAAAGCTCATGCCCAAAATTGGCAAATAGTTCAACAAGAAAACGGACTACTCTTTATTGCCAATAATAACGGCATACTTGTGTACGATGGTGTGAGTTTTCGTTTGTTTGAAACGCCAAATGCTAGTGTTGTTCGTTCATTACATGTAAAGGGAAATCGAGTTTATTACGGCGCACAAAACGATTTTGGCTTCTTGAAAGCCGATTCTTCCGGAAGTTTGCAGTTTCATTCATTAGCTACACAACTCGATTCAACCGATAGAAACGTTCGCGACATTTGGAAAATTTACAGCCGTGATTCACTGGTTTATTTTTACAGTGTAAGTGGAATTTTTGCATGGGATCACTTCAAGATTCAAAAACTTAAACCGAGTACGTACTTCTATTTTCCTTTTTTGCTAGATGAAGGGCTATTGATTCAGGAACCCAACGTACAAATAGGACTATGGCAACGCGATTCAGTACTTACTTTGCCGGGCGGTAGCTTTTTTTTAGATAAACCCTACTTTTTTGCGGCTAGTTTTCCTGATAAAGCTACGTTTATTGCAACAGAATCACACGGGCTATTTATTTGGAAAGATGCCTTGGTAAAACCGCTGCCAACATCAGTTGATCACCTATTGAAAAAAGGACAAATTTATCATGGTTATCCCTTAAAAAATGGGGATTATGCACTATCTACACGCAGATTTGGGAGTTTCATTGTTGATAAAAATGGAAATGTAAAGCATCATTTTTCAAAAGAAACAGGACTGCCAAGTGATACACATTGGAGTATTTTTGAAGACCAATCCGGAGATATTTGGATTACAACCGACCATGGAATCGTTCAGGTTCACCTTAAAGAAGGTTTGCAAATTTTAAACGAAAAAAATGGACTTGATGGCTCTGTAGAAGCAATCACTTACTTTAATGATAAGTTATTGATTGGTTCTCGTTCCGGTTTTGCACGCTTAGAATCTGACGGACAATTTGTGTTCGACGCTACGATTGAAACGGAAGTTTGGGATCTATTAACTCTTGATAATTCTGTATTGATTGCAGCCGGAAATGGCGTTTATGAATGGAATGGACGTTCTTCAAAACAAATTATTGCATCTGAAGATGGCTTAACCTGGCTGAGTTTACATCATCATAAGCAAACAAATAAACTATATGGCGGCACCCTCAAAGGTCTTTATGAGTTAGTTCCTGCAGGTTCGCAATGGAAAGCAATCCGCATATCAGAAAGTGATGAAGAAATTCGTGAAATCCTAACGGATTCTTATGGAAATATTTGGCTTCAAACACGTTATACCGGTATTGTTCAGTTTCGATTGCAATTAAATGGGGATACTCCGCTGCAAGTAAAACGCTATCAGGAAAATAGACCGTTAAAAAGTAACATAGTTCGAATTTTTGAAGACCAACGAGGATTACTTTTTCATGATAATATTGATTTCTACCGGTACAACGCATTAAACGATACCTTAGAAGTAGATTCAACCTATCGAGTTATTCATCAATTACACGCAGAAACCTACGTACATCGTTTAGAACAAATGGACTCAATTCAGGTTGATTATCCTATTTGGAATGATAGATATTTTGCTCGCGCATTAATGTCCAAATCACATCAAACTAAAACTATACGACTAGACCTATGGGATGGATTTTACAATCCGATAAGTGTCGCTCGTTGGCCAAATGAACCCGTACTATTGATAGGTGGTTCATCAAATCTACTTATATGGAATCTTTCAACTTCTCGCAGTTCCAAATCCATTCCTGCACCTTTAATTCGAAATATTACTCTAAATCGTACTGAAACTATGTATGGCGGATATGAAACCGACCTATTCCAAGCTCCACGTTTTTTTGCTCCACTTAAAACGATACGATTCGACTTCGCCGCTGCGCAATTTGGCACAGATGCGTTAGGAATGTATCAATTTCGTTTGCTTGGTCTAGATTCAACCTGGTCGCCATCATCATCTGAAACGTTCGTCGAATTTACCAATCTGGATGCTGGTAATTATACATTTCAAGCTCGTTATCAACACCCCGATTTACGAATCAGTGAGGTTAAAAAATTTGATTTTTCTATTGTAAATCACTGGTATGCAAGCACTTGGTTTCTAATTCTTGTTTCCTTCTTAATCCTATCACTCGTTGCCTATGCCTCCCGGTTTATTTCCATCAAACCCTTAATTGCACGCATTTCTCGACTCGAAATCGAGCAAAACATGTTGGTTGAACGCGAACGAATCTCCAAAGAATTGCATGATAATATAGGCACACAACTGATTCAACTTGTTTCAGGATTAGAGTTGGCTCACGCGTATCACAAAAAAGAGAAATTACAGCAAGCTCAAAACCTGGTAAGCGAACTTAAAGAAGAAACTCGTTCAACCATCACTCAATTGAAGCAAACTGTTTGGACACTTCACACCGGTATCATCCACTTACAAGATTTTATGGTGAGGTTACAGGATATGCTACTAACTCAACTCAAACATCACCCTGAAATTGTGTTTAAACGAAATGTTAATGAATCCATTTTTTCAGAATTTGGAACCATTGTGATTAAACCCGATACCGCTTTACACGCATTTCGAATTGTTCAGGAAGCCTGCAATAATAGCATTAAATACGCATCCGCAAATGAACTGCTTTTCAGTGTTGATTTTACCCCTTCTTCCAAACAAACCCTTCGTATTCAATTAACTGATAATGGTGCAGGCTTTGACATGCATGCTCACTCGGTCGGTTTTGGTCTCGAAAATATGAAAAAGAGAGCCGAAGAAGCCGGTTTCATACTGGAAATTTCATCTGAAATTGGTAAAGGAACGCAAATTCACTTAGATTGGACTCTTTAATTGTTGAGCAACCCCATTCGTTATGAGCCTCATTAAACTATTATTTGTAGAAGACGACCCTGCGTATAAAAAACGCATGACTGCTTTTTTTGAATTATTTGATGATATTGAATTGCTTTTTAGTTGCGATTCAGGTGAGGAAGCTTTGCAATGGCTTAAACAAGCTACCGTAAAACCCGACGTTATTTTGATGGATATTCATCTAAAAGGAATCACAGGGATTGAAGCTTGCCTACAAATTAAAACAGATTTTCCCGATATGGACATTATGATGCTCACCATGTTTGAAGAAAAGGATAAAATTTTCAGATCCATTCAAGCAGGTGCCACAGGATATGTTTTGAAAGAAGATTCCCCTGATTTTATTTACGAATCTATCAAAGAGTTACATCAAGGAGGTTCCCCGATATCCGGAAGTGTAGCTAGCGTATTGATGAAATTTGTTAAAGAGCAAAACCTAACGACTCATCAACCTCACAAAACTATCGAGAAAAAGCTAGCTTCTGATATCCTTTCTGATCGTGAATTAGAAATTTTGCAACATCTTGTTGATGGAAAAACCTACACGGATATTGCTGCAAATTCTTACATAAGTCCACATACCGTTAAAACACACATCAAAAATATTTACAGAAAAATTCATGTCAATTCCCGTGCTTCAGCGGTTCGATATGCGTTAAAAAACCGTTTAGTGTAAGATTTATCCCCAAAATGATACGAGCAGCTGTTGTACTATTTTAATTGGGTTGGGTTGGCAAGGTAGCCCATCAAAATTGAGTATAACAACTATCAAACTAACGTTTTTCGCTGCTCTACAAGTTTTATTCTAATGGCGTTCTACAAAAATTCAATTTAAAACATTAGCCTTGTGTAGCTAAGGACCTTTGGTATGCTCTCACAGCAGCACCAATCATCCCTGAATATTTGAATAGTTTGGCTTCTTTAATTTCTGTATCGGTTTCGATGAAGGGAATTACTTTATCGGCCTTATGACAAACCTCTCCGCACAATACAAAACAATCGGGATTTAGCAATTGTTCGTAATGGTCGAGTACTAATTGAATTCGTTTTGCCCAAGTTCGGCGCTTTAAACCCTCTTCCTTTCGTGCCTTATTCGAAGCACGTTCATTTGCGGTAACACCACTTATTTCAATCAGACCAAAATCCGTATTCGGAAGTAACGTTTTATTGAAAAACAACGACGATTGAATGATTGGCCCCACCGATAAAACTACCGTTGTACCTTTATTTTCTTCCCCGGCACCGAAATTCATTTCCGCCCAAGCCATACAATCCATGCCATTAAACACATGCACTTCCATATCCGTTAACTCATTGAGCATCAGTTGGATATCCATATCTTCCCACATATCATCCAAATAGGGAGGTTTTAAAATGATTCCTTGTTTTACAGGCGCAGGGAATCCCACTCCAATTAAACCATGCCAATTGAACAGCTTAACAATTTCATGGATTCTACTTAGAAAACGTGCAGGTGTATGTTCTGTAATTGGAAAAGAAACAAATTCCGTGCTGTCGAGCCGACCTTTTTCAACGTCAACCAATCCTGCACGGATTTCATCACCTACATAATCAATTCCTAGAACATGCATGTTTAGGCGTTTTTACCGTGGCATTGCTTGTATTTTTTTCCTGAACCACAAGGGCATGGGTCATTACGGCCAATTTTATCACCAACTACAACCGGTTCATGCTTTTCTTGTTGATGTTGATGCGCCGCCTGACTCATAGCTGTTTCCTGATTACGAGCTGCATTTAATTGCAAGCCCATATTGGTAGCAACATCATGTTGAGCTTTAGCCCGACTTAAGTCCACTTTTGGTTTAGGCGCTTGAACTTGTTGCGGTTGTGGACGTCTTTGTCCATTTCCCTGATCAGCGGGGAAAGCTTTCCAAATCAAGCTAATCGTTTCGTTATTAACCGTGTTCAATAAATTGCGGAACATGTTAAATGCTTCACGTTTGTACTCAATAAGAGGGTCTTTTTGAGCATACGCTCTCAAGTTAATCCCTTCTTTTAAACTATCGAGTTCGCGCAAGTGCTCCATCCATTTATCATCAATAATGGAAAGGACAGCGGAACGCTCTAATGCACGCATAATTTCTCGGCCTTCCGACTCAATAATTTTGGCCACATCAGCCACTACCCGTAAGTAGCGGAATCCATCGGAAAAAACAACCTGAACAGCAGTCGGACGATGTTCACCTTCCTGAGGTGCAGGAATATTTTTCATTACTTCATAAATAGGTCCGGCCAAAGCTTTTTCTTTTGCACGATACATTTCGAGTGCTTTATCCACAACATAATCAATCGTGGCATCAAGGCCCCATTTGCTCCATTCTTCAGCATTTACTTCCAAGTTAAGGGCAAATGTGCGTAACACATGATCGCGCAAACCTTCGTAATCACCGGCTGAATAATATTGCTCAACCAAGCCTGCTATTACATCTTCCAACATTTCGAAGATATCGGAAGTTAAACGCTCCCCAATTAAGGCATGACGACGACGGTCATAAATCACATTACGCTGATTGTTCAAAACATCATCATACTCAAGCTGACGTTTGCGAATTGAGAAGTTGTTTTGCTCTACTCGTTTTTGAGCACGTTCGAGTGATTTGGTAATCCATGGGTGTTGAATTACTTCACCTTCTTCAAATTTCATGCGATCCATGAGGTTCATAATTCGGTCAGAACCACCAAAAAGGCGCATTAAATCGTCCTCTAAGGAAACATAAAACTGCGATTCCCCTCTATCACCTTGTCGACCTGAGCGACCACGCAACTGTAGGTCAATACGTCGTGATTCGTGTCGTTCTGTTCCGATTATAGCCAAACCACCTAAGCCTTCAATTTCAGCACCTAATTTGATATCTGTTCCACGCCCGGCCATATTTGTAGCGATAGTAACTGCACCACGTTGTCCGGCTGCTTTCACAATTTCACTTTCGCGAGCGTGTTGTTTGGCATTTAATACATTATGTGGAATTCCGGTTCGCTGTAACATACGTGAAAGCATTTCTGAAACTTCTACACTCGTTGTACCAACAAGCACCGGTTGACCTTTTTCGTGCTTTTCTTTGATCTGATCAATTACTGCATTGAATTTCTCACGTTTTGTGCGATAGACTTTATCTTCACCATCTAAGCGTGCAATTGGGCGATTTGTAGGAATTTCAACCACTTCCAATTTGTAAATCTGGAAAAACTCCGATTCTTCCGTGATAGCGGTACCGGTCATACCCGCTAGCTTGTGATACATTCGGAAGTAATTCTGCAAGGTAATGGTAGCATAGGTTTGAGTAGCAGCCTCAACACGTACATTTTCTTTGGCTTCAATAGCTTGGTGCAAGCCATCCGAATAACGACGACCTGAAAGTACACGACCTGTGTGTTCATCTACAATTTGCACTTTACCTTCTTGGACAATGTATTCATCGTCGCGCTCAAACAAGGTGTAAGCTTTTAATAATTGGTTAACAGCGTGAATGCGTTCACTTCGCTCCGAAAACAAGCGATGAATAGCGCTTAATTCATTGGACCGTTCTTGAGCCAATTCAGCTTTTTTACGTTCAATTAACTCTGCTTTGTAACTCTCGCTGAATTCCCCGTTTTCCTGAATCGCTTTGAATTCTTCGGCTTCTCTAACTTTATGTTTTTGTTCCAGGATTGCCGTTTCGGTACCCACATCAGGAATTACGAAGAAGTTGGGGTCTTCATCTTTACCGGTAATAAACTCACGACCCTTTTCAGTCATTTCAATAGAATTGAGCTTATAATCAACGGAGTAGTACAATTCATCATCCACAATCGGCATGTTTTTGGCATTATCCTGCAGATAGAAATATTCCGTTTTTTGAACCAGTTTTTGAAACTGTGGTTCTTGCATCAATTTTTGAAATTTCTTGTTTTTAGGAAAGCCGCGTTGAGCTCGCAAAAATGCTAATCCTGCTTTTTCTTCATCACCTTTTGCCAACCATTCTTCACCATCCATAATCAGTTTTGCAACTAATTTCTTTTGAGCTTCAACTAAATTGGCCACACGAGGTTTAAGCAGGGAATAGATTTGTGTTTGATTATCCTGAGGAATTGGTCCTGAAATAATGAGCGGTGTACGAGCTTCATCAATTAAAACCGAATCCACCTCATCCACGATGGAGTAGTGATGCCCGCGTTGAACCAACTCATCAGAATTAACGACCATATTATCGCGCAAGTAATCGAAACCAAATTCATTATTGGTTCCATAGGTGATATCAGCGCGGTAAGCTAAGCGACGTTTTTCTCCATTTGGTTCGTATTTATCAATACAATCCACGGTTAAACCATGAAAATTAAAAATCGGAGCGTTCCATTCGGCATCACGTTGTGCCAAATACGGGTTTACCGTGATAACATGCACCCCACGACCAACAAGAGCATTCAGATAGGTTGGGAAGATAGCAACGAGCGTTTTACCTTCTCCCGTTTTCATTTCTGCAATTTTACCTTGATGCAACACGATTCCGCCAATAAGCTGTACATCATAAGGAATCATGTTCCAGGTCATTTCATTACCCGCCACTATCCAGGTTTTGCCAACAAAACGTTTACAGGTTTCTTTGAGAACAGCATACGCTTCCGGTAAAATTGCATTCAGCTCTACCTCTACAGACTCAAGAAATTCTTTATCGAGGGCGTTGAGTTCATCCACGAGGGCTTTACGATCTTCAATTGTGAGCGCATCGTCTGATGAAGCCAATTTCTTCTTGATTTCGGAGATATCTTTATCAATTTCCGCGGTAGCTTGACGAATCCGGTCTTTAAATTCTAAGGTTTTTTGTTTGAGTTGTTCGTCAGTTAAGCTCGAGAGTGCAGGCTCAAATGCTTTAATTTGGTTTAAAATGGGGCGAATCTTTTTTAAATCTCTATCACTTTTAGAACCAAAAATTTTGGTGAATCCTGCGAAAATTTTATCTACTACACTCATGTATTAGGTTGATTTGGTAAAAAAAACGTGCGTTTAAACGAAAATGAATTTAAAACGTTGTTTCAAACAGGCACGAAATGTACGATTTATTATGCAAAATAGTGAGATTATGAAAGCGGCAAATCGTAAGCTATCCACAAGTAATCCACATAATCATAAAGATTTAACAATGCTGATTATATTTTTTTGTGTATCTTTCGCGTCTGTTTAAAAACCAGGAATGTTGACATCCATATAAGACAATGAGTAAACGTACTTTTCAACCCAGCAGAAGAAAACGCAAAAATACCCACGGCTTCAGAAAGCGTATGGAAACCCTCGATGGCCGTAAAGTGCTTAAAAGCCGCAGAGCTAAAGGTCGTCATAAGTTGACCGTTAGCGATGAAAGAGGAGCAAAATAATTTAGTTGCGTTATCTGGCTCTAAGCGATTGCCGAAAAAAGGCGTGCTAAGGGGCAAAACCAATTTCGATCGTTTGTTCTCCAAAGGAAAAACGATGCATGGTGCTGTAAGCAGCATCCGGTATATCTTTATTGAAGATGAAGCTCCGCAACAACTCATGGCTTTTGTTGTACGAAAAAAAATGGGGAACGCGGTGCTTCGAAACCGGCTCAAACGATTGATGCGAGAAGCTTACCGACATCATCAAACTTTACTTTCACCTCTTCTTTTTAACGGATTTTCTTTTCACGGTGCATTTATGGCTCAATCTTCTAAAGCATCTGCCGCTGATTACGCCAAAGACTGTGAATCCCTTCTTATGAAAATCCGAAACAAACATCTTACTAAATCATGAAATACATTCTAATGGCCATCATTCGTCTGTATCAGTGGTTTATTTCGCCATTTTTTCCACCTAGTTGCCGTTTTGAACCTACGTGCAGCCACTACTCTTATGAAGCCATCAATCGATTTGGTTTTTTTAAAGGTATTTGGCTATCGGCAAAACGCATCTCCAAATGCCACCCCTATCATGATGGTGGCTACGACCCTGTACCTGAAAAATTTGAAACCCAATCCTAAGCGGAGTTATTTTGGATAGAAATACGATAATCGGCTTATCTCTCATTTTTGTGATTTTCCTTGGATGGATGTACACCATGCAGCCATCACCTGAAGAAATCGAGCGTTTAAAACGCGAACGTGCAGTTCGTGATAGCTTAGAGTTATTAGCCCAAGAACGAACCCCTTCTTCACCCGTCATTACCTCTCCTTCTGAAGAACGAAGTTTTGGCGCTGAAAAAACAACTCGCTTAGGTTCTTTTGCAACTGATTCTACAGCAAAAGACACCGTTTTTACACGTATTGAGACCGAAAAATATGTGTTTACCTTCTCGAATGTTGGCGCCGGACCTGTTGAAGTTTTCTTAAAAGAATATGACCGTTGGGATCACGAACCGGTTCAATTGATTCGTGATACTACGCGTTCAGCCTACTCAATGGGATTCATTTCTACTGAAAATTATGAGATTGAAACCTCACGTCTAGTTTTTACTCCTCGCACATCAGCTTCTTCTATTTCTGTTGATGCCGAAGATAGTTACACCCTCGAATACGAATTACCCGTTCGTTCAGGTAAATTGGTGTACGCTTATACTTTTTTAGGTAATGATTACCGAATTAAGCTTGACATTCGTTTTGAAGGCATCTCCGATTTTATTGCATCGCGAAAAGTGGACTTTTCTTTTCGAAGTGGTTTAAACACAACGGAAAAATCACGCTCTATCGAAGCGAAAGAATCTTCCGCTGACCTTTATGCCGGCGATGAACACGAAAAGATTTTGTTAACTGAAGCCGGAAAACAAGAATTACCAGCATCAGGTGCAATTGAATGGGTAGCTACCAAAACTAAATTTTTTGCTCAGGTTATTAAGCCGCTCGACCCAACCGATAGTGGTTTACTTACTGCAGAAGTAACAGGTGATATATCTACCGAAAACGTACAAACCTACCACGCCTCATCCGTTACACTCCCAATTCCAGAAACGAATACCTTATCCTTTGAGCTGTATTTAGGGCCGGTTCGCTTATCAACCTTAAGTGACTTTCATCCAAGCGCCGACGAATTGGTAAATGTAGGCTACAGTTGGATGCGCTTCTTCTCCGTTCCGCTCGTAAAATTTGTCATTATACCTTTCTTCGACTATGTAGGTGGATGGGTTAGCAATTATGGAATCGTGATTATCTTGTTTGGTATCATGATTAAATTGGTGCTTTATCCGTTTACAAAAAAATCGTTTGAATCGGCGGCGGCTATGCGTCAATTAGCACCAGAAATGCAAGCGATTCGTGAAAAACATGGTGATAATCCTCAAAAACAACAGGAAGCTATCCTCAAACTATACAAAACAGCCGGAGTTAATCCATTAGGCGGATGTTTACCTAACCTATTACAAATGCCTATTCTGTTTACCCTGTGGATGTACTTCCAAAGCTCCATCTTAATTCGTCAAAAATCGTTTTTATGGGCTGATGACCTTTCTGCACCGGATGTCATTTTAAGTTTACCGTTTTCAATTCCATTTATTGGCGACCACATTGGTGGATTTGTTCTGCTCATGGCAGTAAGTATGATTGTTCAAATGCAAACATCGGGGCAGACACAATCCAACCCGCAGATGAAATTCTTACCCTACATGATGCCCATCGTATTGTTTGTGTTTTTCAACAACATCGCATCCGGTTTAAGCTTGTACTATTTTGTGTATAACGTGGTTTCTATCGCTCAGCAAATGCTTATCAATAAAAATTTAGATCATGATAAGTTGATGAAATCCATCGAAGGAAACGGAAAAAAAGCTCCGGCAAAACCCAAAAAGTCCAAATCTTGATGTGAATGATTTCCGGCTGATTATTTGTTTAATAAATATCAGCCATGAATATGAACTAGAGCACTTTGTTTACGACAAAGTGCTTTTTTCGCTAAAAAAACCCTTATTCAGCTATGACATTATCACCCAAAGAAGAATTTTTCTGGAAAGACCGTTTTGTAAAAGGTCTGAGTTTAGATAAAACTATTCGCATTACTGTAGTAAAAACAACGGAAATTGTTGAAACTGCTCGTTTAAATCACCAATTGAGTCCGGTAGCATCGGTCTTATTAGGTCGTGCACTTACCGGTGCAATGCTCATGGCAGCTCAGTTAAAAGGTGAGGAACGTGTTCGATTAGCCATTCATGGCGATGGCCCCATTGGAACTATTATTGCAGAAGCCAATTACGTGGGCGAAGTTCGAGGCTATGTGGATCATCCTCAAATTGATTTGGATTGGTCGAGTGGCGCACAACTTCAAGATGCTGTCGGTAACGGAACCCTGGAATTTGCAAAATCACTCTACAATGAAGCTAAACCCATTACCGGCATTGTAGAAATTACCGATGGAACCATAACCGGAGATTTGGCTCACTATATTGAACTATCCGAGCAAATTCCATCGATGCTTGCCCTCGATGTTCAACTTAATGATGAAGGAAAAGTGACTTCTGCCGCGGGATTACTTGTTCAAGCTATGCCCGGCGCAGATTTAAGAAATTTGGAACACGTTCAGCAACAAGTGCTTAAACTCCCTCCACTGGGACTCATGCTTGAACGTGGTTTGTATATTGATGACATCATGGTTAATGCAATGGGTGATGTAAAAGTGCAGGAAATCGACCGCACTCCGGTACATTTTTATTGCCGTTGCAATAAAGATCGTTTTGTAGATGCCCTTGCCTTATTGCACATTGATGAACTTGCAGCAATGAAAGAAGACAACCAAGAATTGGTCTGTCAATATTGTAATAAGCATTATCTGATTACAGCAGATGAAATTACTGCGCTTCACAGAAGTGCTCTTGCGAAGCTGAACTAAGGCTTTTTTATTAACGACTTAAGTTTTTTTAAACCCGAAGTGACTTCATTTCGGGTTATTTTTTGCGCCTTAAATCCCTAAGAATTATGCAAAAGAATTTCACCCTTCGCGATTTTACCTTCCATTTTGATGAAAGCCTGATTGCGCACACACCTGCACATCCACGCGACCACGCTCGCTTATTAGTGTATAATCGTGCTAAAAAAACAATCACCGATTCCGTTTTTTATAAACTTGGTGATTTTTTGCCGCAAGATTCAACCTTAGTAGTAAACAATTCTAAGGTAGAAAAAGCACGTATGCTGTTTGGGAAAAAGGAAGTCTTCGTTGTTCAGGTGATGAATAATCGAACTGTTGAGGCCATGGTTCGTCCAGGAAAAAAATTTAAACTCGGTGCTCATGTTGAACTAGAAGAGGGAATTTCTGTTGAGGTTAAGGCTATTCAAGATGACGGTTTACGTGTATTGGAATTCAACATGGATTTGGATGACCCAAAGTTGGATTCACACAAACTCACTCCTTTCCCACCCTACATCCATGCTGATGAAAGTTTGGCAGATGAATATCAAACCGTGTATGCAAAGCCATTGGGAAGTAAAGCAGCACCCACAGCAGGCTTACACTTTACCGAATCGTTGATTGAATCTTTAAAAAATGAGGGGCATCCATTTGAAGAAGTGACGCTTCATGTGGGTTTGGGAACGTTTGCACCGGTAAAAGTGGAAAATATCAGCGAACACAAAATGCACGCGGAAACCTACTTTGTAAACGAAGGTGTGGCTCAACGAATCAGTGAAGCGCCTCATATTACAGCCGTTGGTACAACTTCTGTGCGTGTGTTGGAATCAGCTTTTGATGCTGAGAAGAAGCCGATTTCCTTAGCCGGTGATACCGATATTTTTATTACGCCGGGATATGCATTTAAGCGTGTCGATAGTCTCATCACGAATTTCCACCTTCCTGAAAGCACCTTATTAATGCTCGTTTCGGCTTTTATGGGCTATGAAGAAATGATGCGCGTGTACGAACATGCGGTAAAAGAGCGCTACCGTTTTTTCAGTTTTGGCGATGCGATGCTGATTATTTAATGTAATTTGATGCTCTTTTTATGTATTCGCTTCGCTCCTTAACTCACTTTCCAAAGTAAAAACAAAAGCCCAAATCCGAGAACAATCAGATTTAGGCTTTTAAATTTTTGTAGATGAGTAAATCGATTACGATTGTGAACTCAACAAATGTATTGCTTTAGAAATTCGTATCAGTGACTCTTCCTTACCAATTAGCGCAATTACTTCAAACAAATCGGGTCCTGCGCCTTGTCCGGTTATCGCCAAACGTAAAGGAAGTCCTAGTTTTCCGAAACCTAAGCCTTTAGCATTCAAAAACTCGTGAGCCTCATGCTTTAAGGGTTCAGCTGAAAAATCAGTGGCTTGTTTTAAAATTTCTACAAATTCCTGAATTAAGGCAGGAGTTTCCGGTTTCCAGGCTTTTGCAACAGTTTTTTCATCATACGTTGATGGAGCTGCAAAGAAAAAACCGGCTTCTTTTACAAAATCAGTGCGTAAATGTGCACGATCTTTTAGCAAACGAATAACAGTTTCTCCAAAGTTTTGATTAGGAATTTCGTATCCGGCTGAAATAAAGTCAGCCTGAACCTCTGCTAAAATTTCGGCATCGCTTCTTCCACGCAAATATTGCTCGTTGTACCAAGTGAGTTTATTGAAGTTAAAAATTGAACCACTTTTTACAACACGATCCAACGAAAACGCCTCAACTAATTCATCTAAACTCATCAGTTCACGATTATCGCCCGGATTCCATCCTAAAAACGCCAAAAAGTTTACCACAGCTTGAGGTTCATACTGTTGTGTAACATAATCACGCACATTAACCGGAATTCCTTCTTTTTCTGCATTTCGCTTGGAAAGTTTTCCACCATTTGGCGACATAATTAATGGCAAATGTGCCATTTTCGGGGCTTCCCAACCTAAGTATTGATACAACAGGATGTGCTTTGGTGCTGAACTCAACCATTCTTCACCGCGAATTACGTGCGTAATTTCCATTAAGTGATCATCAACCACGTTGGCCAAGTGATAGGTTGGTAAACCGTCGGATTTCATTAAAACCTGATCGTCTAAACCTTGGGTTTCAAAACTCACATACCCACGAATTTCATCATAAAAACGAACGGTTTCGCGGCGTGGAACTTTTAAACGAATTACATAAGGGTCGCCGGAGGCCAATCTACGTTCTACTTCTTCTTTGGGTAATGTTAGGCTGTTTTTCATGCTCATGCGCGTAATCGCATCGTATTTGGGTGATGGATTACCGGATTTTTCCAAACGAGCACGCATTTCTTCAATCTCTTCGGTGGTATCGAAAGCGTAATACGCGTAATCGTTGGCCAACAATTGATCGGCATATTGCTTGTATATAGCTGAACGCTCGCTTTGACGATACGGACCGTAATTTCCGGGTCTATCCGGACCTTCATCATAATCTAAACCTGCCCAACGAATGGATTTAGCAATATCAGCTTCGGCATCTTCCACATACCGGTTTTGGTCGGTGTCTTCAATACGTAAAACAAACTGACCGCCGTGATGTTTAGCAAATAAATAGTTGTATAAAGCGGTTCGGAGTCCACCAATATGAAGCATTCCGGTAGGAGAGGGTGCAAAGCGTACGCGAACAGGAGTAGCCATGATTTAATTCGGTTTTTTTGTTCCAGTGTGGC
>CAZIQX010000003.1:19304-28657 GCA_964541325.1 uncultured Chitinophagales bacterium
GTACTAGTATAAATTCAAATTTACATTAACATAAAAAAATTTTATTAATTATTAAACCTATCAATGCTTGGTAAATTTTTATTAATAACACAAGTGGTTATTCTTTTGCCACCCAACCAATTTCTATTTCGGAAAACGAATCTCGAAACCAACCCCTGAATGTGGAAGAACACTAAGTTTTCCGCCGATTTGAGCCGTCATTAATTGAATCAACTGCATGCCAAACCCTTTACTTTGTATCAGATTAAATCCTTGTGGAAAACCGATTCCATCATCTTTAAACGTAAATAAAAATTCCTGCTGATTTTCTTTAAGTGTAATTTCAATTAGACCTGTATCTCGTCCAGCAAAGGCATATTTCACAGAATTTGTTATTAATTCATTGATAATAATCCCTAACGATGCCAATATTTTTGCCTGAACAATACACTCATCGAAGCTGTAGTTGATTGTAATGTTGGGTTGGGTTGGAAAAATCGTTTTAATCTGCTCAATTACATCCGGGAAGTAATCATTTGCCAGCATTTGCTTTAAATTCTCCGTTTTATAGAGCTTATCATACAAGGATAACATGACTCGTACACGATTTGCCGTATCGTGAAGCGGTTGTTCGGAAGTTGTGTTCATTAAATGAGCTGCTTGTAACACGAGCAAACTATAAATTGTGTTCATGTTATTTTTAACACGGTGATGTACTTCTTTCAGAATGATCTCTTTTTCCTGAATTAATTGCTGAATTTGCTCTTCATTTTCTTTTCGCTTGGTAACATCTCGTGAAATCCCCACAATTTCGACTTCCTCTTTCTCATTCTTTTGGAATTGAGATGAAATTTCGACCCAAATCAATTTTCCGGATGCGTGATATTGCTGTATTAACGAAATAGAATGATTTTCATAGTTAGGGTCATGTAGAAATTGTGGTAAATGCTCGGCTAGTTTTTCTTGAAAGTCTTTAGCTGATTCAGGAGTCATTACATCTTCCATTTTTTCAGACAAGGCTTTTTCAACCGAAATACCTCTCAATTTTTGAATCGTAGGACTTACATAGGTAAACGCGTTTTTATCTACCGACCAAATCCATACTACATCATTCATGTTTTCGGTTAGTAATCTAAATTTGCGTTCACTTTCAGCTAATTTTTGTTGCGCTTCTTTTTGCGCAGTGATATCCCGAAACTCAACTAAACGAACTTGTTTACCATCCATTTCAAATTGTTTTGCTTCTACTGTAACCCAATAGGTTTCACCGTTTTTTTTAAGCGCTTTTAGTAAGTAAGGTACTTCAATGCCTTGTCTAACCGCTTGTTGAGCTATAGGCCGGTATTCCGGACTCATCAACAAAAATCCATTCATACCAATTAGTTCTTCTCTACTGTAACCGGAAAGGTGTGAAAGTCCGTTATTACACTCTAAAATAGTTCCATGGTCGTGTATCATAATCCCCGAAAAACGAGCGTCAAAAATAGCTTTATGCATGGCCTCACTTTGTGCCAAACGTCGTTCTGTTTGTTTTCGCTCGGTAATATCTTTAATGATGGAGTATAAATACTTTTTTTGCTCAATAACTATCGGACCGCTAGACACTTCAACATCCCGTATTTCACCATTGGCCAATTGGTGTTTAAACTGAAACTGAATTTTATTTAGTGCAACAGCTTTTTTTATTTCAGCATCTAATTCACTAGGTGATATCGTATTGATATCCGTAATTCGTTTGTTTTTCAGCTCTTCAATAGAATATCCATAAAAACGAGAGGCTGCGGGATTGGCATCAATAATTTGCGCTGTTTCAGGGTCAATAATCAGCATAACCACATGTTCATTGTTGAACAATGCTTTAAATTTTGATTCACTCTCTCTTAAAAGTATGAGTTGCTTAACTTTATCCGTTAAATCACGACCTGCACTATAATAAACATCATTTTCCGAATCATAAGTCGTTGATACTTCAACGATTAAGTGACGTCCATCTTTAGTTTTATAGATGGCTTCAAAAATAGTTTTTCCCTTTTCTTTGATTTCCTGCATGTGCTTGATCACATCGTTTAATGTTTCATTAGCAACAATATCAGAAACATGAAGGCGTTTAAATTCTTCTTTTGAGTAACCTGTTAATTTGCTGAATGCATCATTTACATAAAGGAAATAACCATCTGATTGAGTAATCCAAAAAGGATCAAACGAGATTTCTAATGCTTTTGAAAGAAGATTTGCGTCCATTCCACCTATATTTCACCCCAATTTGTCTTAAATGTAATTTTTTTTTGACTGGATTACAAAATGAGAGGTTGTTAAAATTCACCCCTGCATGTTTTTTAGATCTTTTAAAACCACCAATGGGGCAAAACGCAGGTTAACTGAATTCCCAAATCCGTAAAATTGAGATGTGTATTGCACAAATAAACGGCTTTTTTTTGAAGAAATTGAGCTTGATTGGGATGATTTAGATTTTGATACACGTCATCATCAACAATTGGAAATCCACTACATGCTAAATGCAACCGAAGTTGATGGGTGCGTCCCGTTTTGGGTAAACACCGAACCAATGTTTTATCGCCAAAACGTTGTATTACTTCAAACTGAGTGAAAGCTGGCTTGGCATTAGGTTCATCAGAACATTCAAACACGAATCCTTCTTTACGGCGAATTCCTTTATGTACAGCCCAAAAATCGTCTGTTGGATTTCCATAAACCAAGGCTTGATATTCTTTTTCAACCTTATCTAAACGAAAGGCTTCTGAAATTTTTTCGGCAAATTGCTCGGATTTTGCCAGCAAAACCAAACCGGAAGTAACGGCATCTAAACGATGCGTGATGAACAACTCGGTTTGCAAACGCTCTTCCAAAATACTTTTTAAGGTGTTTTTGTGATAACGTCCACCCGAATGCATAGGCATGGGCGCGGGTTTATTAACCGCCAGCCAATTGGATGTTTCTTGTAGAATTTCGATTTCATCAGGAACCGTGGGTTCAACTACCGAAGGATTAAAATGGGAGATTTCATCTCCTGATTTGAGCACATATTCAGGTGTTATGACCAACCCGTTTACTCGAACATGAGCTGAGTGAATTTTTCCCTGCCACTCATCGACCGTTTTAAATGGGAATTTTTGTGCAAAAAACGCTAATAAGGTTGCCCCGGCATCTATGGGTTTGATACGAAATTGATGCGTAAAGGGATAGGGAGAAATAATGCGAACTGGGCGGGATGGCATGAAATCTTTAAATAGATTCTCTGATTATGTGCAGACTTTTCAAGTTTTCTGGCAAGTAGTTTTTTGCAACATCCCATAGAATCTCATAATCAACACCAAAATACTCATGTGCGATTTTATTTCTCAAAAGATACATCTCAACCCAAGGTATATCACTGAATTTCTCTTTTATTTTTTTCGACTCATTCTTTGATGCTTCTGCTAATACTTCAAAGTTTCTCACAAGAGAATCTTTGGTTTTATTATCCATTAAAAATTCATCATAGCTTAAAGGAGAGCAATATTCAATGATCCGCATGATTGCCTCAAGAATATCATCAATATAAACTTTTGAATTTCTGATACCCTTACTCATCAAACCATCAATACTGATTGTAATATTTCATCTTTTAATGTTGGTTTTAATGCATTTTTAGTGACCATATCAATTTTATTGCCCAATAATTTTTCCAAAAAAAGCTCTAACCCAACACTTTTCCACCCTAAAGGTTTTTCAAATTCAACAAGAATGTCAATATCGCTAAACTCTGTGGCTTCACCTTTTGCATAAGAGCCAAATACACCAATCTCTTTCACAGCATATTCTTTTTCAAGTACTGGTTTTACGGATTGTAAGTGCTTAATAATTGCTTGAATATTGCTCATGGATTTAAGTTAGATGAAATGCCTATTTATCTCAACACTTGGGGTTTTAATAAAAAAAGGGTCATCATTTACATGTGACCCTATTAATTTCTTTTACACCAAATCGAGCGTTTTTTTCTGCTTAAAGGAATCATCAAAATAATGATACCATTTTCTGAATGGCGCAAACGCATTTTCAGCATTAAAGGGACGTACGCGCGGTGCATCCATGCATTCTTTACTGCAACAACCTTTGTATTTGTCTGCCGCTTCAGGACAACAAACGAACAGTTTGTTACAGTCCATATTAGCGCAGTTCAAATAGGTATCAGCAGATTGGCCACTTATTTAGCAAACGGCAATAGGTTCTTCGTCTGCGGGATTTACAGGAACTACAAGGCGGTCATCAAATACAAAACATTTACCTCTGAAATGTGCGCCACCCTCTAATTTTGCATAGTTCAAAATGCCGCCATCGAGTTGATACACATCTTTCCAGCCTTTAGCTTCCATCAACAACGAAAATTTCTCGCAACGAATACCACCGGTGCAATACATCAGTACTTTTTTGTCTTTAGGAATTTCGCCTTCAATTTCTTCCAACCACTTTGGGAAATCATAGAAATTTTTCAAATCGGGCAGAATAGCGCCTTCAAAATGCCCCACTTTCGATTCGTAATTATTGCGTGCATCAATCATTACATAATCCGTTTCGGATTCCATCACTTTTCGCCAATCAGCCGGACTTAAATGATTTCCACGGCGTTCGTAAGGTTTAATCTCCTCATCAGCGCGAAGAGAAACGATTTCCGGACGATATTTTACAATTAACTTGGCGAAAGGCATCGTATCAGTGGCATCTTCTTTAAAATGCGTGCCCTCAAAACCTGAAACAGAAGTTAGTTTTCTTTTGTAGGTTTCAATGTCTTCGGTGGTCCCAGCGAGAGTTCCGTTAATTCCTTCATCTGAAACATAAACGCGTCCAAATAGGTTTAACGAACGGCAAAGTTCTTTGTGTAACTGCGTAAACTCTTTGGGCTCATCGAGTTTATTAAATTTATAATACAGAATGACGTTGTACATAGCGTAGAATTACCTGCAAAGTAAGTACGTTATTGTTTTTGTTAAAAGACCCGTAAATTACGGAAATTCAAGCTTTTTTTGATTTTGATTTATACTTGAGAATCTTCATGCGCTTTCTTGTAATTCTGTTGAGTTTATTTTTTTGTTTTGATGCTTCTTTTGCTCAGCACAAAAGTGTAGGATTACCGGAATCTGTTCAACACCTTATAGCCGATTATGAACAAGGCCACATAACTCGTGAACGTGCCATTTCCGAAGTCAAAAACATGCTTTTACAGTCCGAACACGTTATTAAATGTGGAAATCCCTTGTTTCATGCCTTAAAAGCAACACCCGAAGAATTGTTTTCGGCAAAAAACCCATCCCTGCCTGAAACGGCATCATTTTATACCAGTGCAAGCGGGAAATTTCGTTTTGAATATTATACCACAGGAACCGATTCTGTTTGGACAGCCGACACCGACAATTCCGGTGTTCCCGATTATGTAGAACGTGCCGCCGTTGAAATGGATAAAATTTGGGAATTTCAGATTCAGGAATTGGGATTTCGTGATCCTTTGGCAGGTATTAGTCCCTATCCCATTCAGTTCCGCAAGTTGAGTTATTACGGTCATACAGAATTCAACGGTAAAAAAATTGTTATCAACTCTACGTTTAAAGGTCTTCCGGATAACACAGACCCAGAAGGCCATGCAATCGGCGCCTTAAAAGTTACTTTAGCCCACGAGTTCAAACACGCCATTCAATATCGTTACAATAATTTTTTGGGCGATTCTCACCGTTGGGCTGAAATGGACGCCACACTTTTAGAAGAAGTGAATTACGATGAAGTAAACGATTACTATAACTACTTACCTACTAATGGCTCATTATTTCGAAATCCGGAATCTTCCGTAGTTCCGGGTTCTTACGAAGACATCACCTTTGCCTTGTATTTCCATGAGGTGTTTGGTGCTACATTTTGGACACGCGTTTGGCAAAGAATCGGAAATGGTCTTCCTGATTTTTTAGCCGCACTAGACCTGGAATTACAAGCTTCAGGAACAAATTTAGCCACCGAATATCCCAAACTGGTTTTATGGCATTTTTACTCAGGAGCGCGCGCCATAAATGGCTTTGGTTTTGATGAAGCCGAATGGTATCCCACAGCTCGGGAAAGTGCAAGTCCGGTTGTTTTACAAGGCTCTATGAGTCAACTCCACAGCGGCGTTAGTGTAAACCGATTAGCCTATCGAATCGTGCCTATTGTTCGCGGAAGTGCAAGCGGTTCCGTAAATGTAGGCTTGGTTAATTCAACAACGCCTGTAAAAGCTTACATACTGAATAAAAACGAAATTCCGGATACAAATAATGAATTTGATTTAGGCACTTCAGCGGTTGAACTCTTTAAAACCGACCGAACTTGGGCTCAAACAGATACCCAATTTGTGGTTATTCCGGGTCTTACTAATAGTTTTAATACGGCCTCCGTTCGTGTGATGAATGTGCGTGATTCGGATCCTGATTTATTCACCTGGGGAGATGTGGATTTTTCGGGTAGCTTAAATCTGATGGATGTACGCGATATCATGCAAAATCTGTTACAAAATCAATCGTTTGACGGACTCCAAACTTTCGTATCAGATGTATCTCAAAATGGAACAATTACCGGCCTAGACGCTGCCTTAAGCTTGCAAGTTTTAAATGGGAAAAGAGCTTTTTTTGAAATTGATGTCAATCAAAGTGGAAATATGCCTGAGTCATCACAGTTTCGAAATAACTCAGCAACCTTTTTTAATCCAAGTGCCGACTCCGTAATGCTCTTTTTGGAGCCATTAGATGCCGAAACCGTTGATGCACGTATCCAAGTTCGTTTGGATTACAATACCAATCCGGTAGCTCATTCAGCAATAATGCGTCTTCCAATCGATACAACTAATCTTAAATTGATAGATGTAAAGCTGGATAATTTTATCAGTCAGGCCCAACTTGACTTCACCATTGTGGATGAAGAATTAAACATTATTATCGTTAATGATGAACCAATTCCATCCGGACCAATTGCTGTACTCTATTTGAATCGAAAAACGGACATTGAAACAGCTAGTTTTAGTTTTTCATCTATTGAAGTGGATGAATTTGAGCAAATTAACCTACGCTCTAATCGATTAACAACAGAGTTACCTACACGCATCGGGGTATCTATACCTGAAGAATTCCAAGGTGATGCAATTCCTTATCAATTCATGGTTTCATCTGCGTTTCCAAATCCCTTTAACCCAAGTACAACTTTTCAGTTTTCTATTCCACAAGCAGGAGAAGTACAGATTTTAGTCTTTAATGCCTTGGGTCAATTGGTTGATACCTTTTCCAAAACATCGTTTTCAGCTGGAAATCATCAAATTCGCTGGGATGCACACGCAAACGCAAGTGGTGTATATGTTGTTCAGTTTAGATACAATCATCACATTCAGATACAAAAAGTTACACTTCTGAAATGATTCTTACTTGTTTGCAGCCTTGTTTTGCACCCAATTTGTACTATCTAGCTGCACTTAAAAAAGCGGATTGTATTGTTTTTCAATCAGATGCCATGTGGTCGCGAAAAGGTCGCTCACATCGGTTTCAAATCCGCACCGCTGAAGGTTCCATGTGGTTAAATCTCCCCATTATCACAGAAGACAAAAAAAAGTCTATTTCACACGTTCGTATTGATCACCATTCAGATTTGCATTGGATTTCCAAGTGGGAAAAAACATTGGATGCAGCGTATAAAAACAGCGTGTATTACGAACATTTCGAGCTGGAAATTAAAGCAGATTTTGATCGCATTCGGGAAATGGAATATCTGATTTCTGCGATTGAGTTTATGAACTCACGTTTGTTTACTTATCTCGAATTCCAGTTTTCTGAAATGGCTATTCAATGTGGAAAATCTTTTTCTGAAGTACTAAATCCACAAGAACTCATGAATAAGGTAGGCGCAACAACCATTTATCAAGAACAAGAGGGAAAAACATTTCAATGGATTCATGAACATGCAGCCAATCCATTACCTAATCACCCTGTTTATCGCCAACATTTTGGTGGTTTTATTCCAAACCTGAGTGTTTTTGATGTGTTATTTGAAGTAGGACCGGAAGCTTACCTGATTTTTGATGCTTTTTAAATCTTTAATAACCCAATTAACCTAATTAATTCATAAAAAATCGGCTATATTCGCCCAAAAGGGGTCTAACGGGAAGAAATCATATGGCCAAACAACTCACCAAAAATTTAGCTCCGCTTTGGGGAAATGTGTTCAATATGCTGAACCTGTCAAAAGCTGAGGGAGAAACCGAAATTTTACGCAAAATTCCCATTTTTCAGGATTTATCGAAAAGGGAATTACGAACGATTTCCAAAATTTTATACGAACGGATCTATGAAGCCGGTGAATTTATGTTTGAAACGGGTCAACCCGGCGCAGCCATGTTTATCATCAAAGATGGACAAATTCAGATAACGAGAACGAGTAAATCAGGTGAAGAGTTGGTTTTAGCAACCATCGGAAACGGTGAATTTGTTGGTGAATTAGCGCTTCTAGATTCTTCACCACGTTCAGCATCGGCTTATGTAACTAAACAAACGGTTGCTGTGGCCATTTTTCGTTCCGACCTCGAAAAGTTATTCGATAGCGCCCCTGAATTAGGGAATAAAGTTATGCGTCGCCTTGCAACCGTTATCGGTATGCGCCTAAAAGCTACAAACGATTTGTTGATTAATCTTGAGGATGAGTATGCCACAGCACAAAACGAATCCTGAGCGCCTTAAACGATCGCGCATTTTTTACACCTTATTATCGCTGTTTCTTACGATTGTTATTTTAACCCTTTTGTGGGCTTTGAATGCGCTAATTTTACCGGTTATCATAGGATTAATCTCTGCTTACATTGCCATGCCGGGGTTAAATTGGTTAATGCGTCATCGCGTGCCAAAGGCTGTAGGCGTAGCCATTTTGTTTGGTGGTTTTATTGTGGTCGTTTTTGTGATTGGCCGCCAAGTATTTTCTCTTTTCCCCGATGAAAAAGAGCAATTAGAACTTAGAGTAAATATTCAGTACAAAATTCACGAAAATTTTTCCGGATTTTTTCAAAATGACAGTACTTCGACTGGTGGGAATATCATAAACATGATTTTCGGTGAAGAATTGCAACCCATTTTTACTTCTGTAACAGGATTTCTATCTCTTAATTCCGATGAAGAAGGGGCTTTTTACCGGTTTGGAACCTATTCTACCGAAAATAAACAACCCATAAAACCGGCAACGATACGCCGATATGAAGCATTAAAAAAACTGGGCTACTCCAATATTGGAAACCTTGAAAAGGAAAATGAAGCCGAAATTAAAGGATTTAATCCTTTAGGCGGAATTACACCCGGTAATAGCAGAATTGCAGCTTTGCTTTCCGC
>CAZIQX010000003.1:28667-31018 GCA_964541325.1 uncultured Chitinophagales bacterium
GCCATGTCAAATTGGCTGATTACACCCTTTGTGTTCATTTTTATTTTATTTGATGATGGAGAAATTAAACACTTCTTGTTGGGTTTAGTCCCCAATCGATATTTCGAAATGGCGCTAACAACAGCCGATAATGTGGATAAAGCCATTGGTGGCTATTTACGAGGTACCTTGTTTGAATCCTCTTTGGTAGGTATTTGTTTTATTGTGGGATTGTTAATTGTTGGGTTTGAAGTTCAAGCTGCTGTATTAATTGGTATTGTTGCCGGCATTGCTAACGCAATTCCCTTTTTAGGTCCTGTGATTGGATTAATAGTCGGAGTGAGTTACGCCTTAATCGTGGAAAATATTAGTCCATTAATACCCTTTTTAAGTGCTGATAATGCCATACTTGCAGTAATAATCACTGTTGCTGTGGTTCAATTACTAGATAATGCGTATTTCTCACCGGTAATTTTGGGGAAAGCGGTTAATCTACATCCACTTGTAGTTATTATAGGTGTATCAGGTGGATCTATTTTATTTGGTTTTACAGGTATGCTTTTTGCTATTCCAACTATCGTAATCTTGAATGTGATTATTTCAACTTTGTATAAACAACTAAAGGCCTATTACATCATCTATTAATCAAAAAAATATTCAATTTTGTTGGGCAGAACCGACACTATAGGCTTTTAATCTAAATTAAAACATTGGTTTATCACAAATTTTTTAGGTAAACTTTAATCGTGTCGTACATAATCGAACCATCTCAATAGGGGATAAACAACAACCTATATCATCTTATGGCAACTTATCATAAAGTATCCTTTAACAACAAACTTTGTCGTGAATTCAGCCTTGAAGTTAAGCGTAGAGTTAATACTTACTTTGATGAACAAGGCATTTCTAAACATGCAAATACACAAATGGTTATTAAAACCATTGTTCTTTTAAGTCTTTATTTTGGTTCTTATGCCATCCTTATGACTGCCCCACTCAGTTTAGGTCAAATGTGGTTTATTTCATTTTTAATGGGTATTGGTATGGCAGGAATTGGCTTTTCTGTATCACATGATGCCCTTCACGGAGCGTATTCATCCAATAAATATGTAAATGGAACACTTGGACTAACATTCGATTTATTAGGTGCGAATGGATACATCTGGAAAATCACTCATAACATCATTCATCATACCTATACCAATATTCACGGGCACGACGAAGACTTAGAAGTAGCCGAATTTATTCGTCTTTCACCCCATTCTGAGTTTAAATGGGTTCATAAATTCCAACACATTTTGGCGTTCTTTGCTTATAGTTTAGCCACTTTCTTTTGGGTATTCATCAAAGATTTCAAATACTTTTTTAAAAAACGCTTAGGTCCTTATGAGGATAAAAAACATCCTGCCAAGGAATGGCTTGTACTTATTCTCACAAAATTGGTTTACTACACCTACACCATTTACTTACCCATTGTTGTACTCGATTTAACATGGTGGCAGTGGCTAATCGGATTTGGCACATTACACCTTACAGCCGGTTTAATTCTTGGGGTTATCTTTCAGTTGGCTCACGTGGTTGAAGAAACCGATCACCCGCTCCCAAATGATGAAATGACGATTGAAAATCATTGGCTAGTGCATGAAATGGTAACCACCTCTAATTTTGCACGTCGCAATAAACTACTATCCTGGTATATCGGTGGGCTGAATTATCAAATTGAGCATCACTTATTTCCTCAAATTTGCAGTATTCATTATCCAAAGATTAGTCCAATTGTAGAACAAACAGCTAAAGAATATGGTATTCCCTATAATTTACATGATACCTTTTCCGAAGCGGTTCGCTCTCATTACCGAACATTAAAACGATTTGGAAAAGAAGATTTACAGTTTGCAAGCGCTTAAAACTTAAAAAACCCGACACCAAATCGGGTTTTTTTATACTTGTTGGTCGGGTAAATAATTTTTTATGAAAGTTTGATGAATAATCATCAAATTACAGCTGATACTTAAAGTCGGATTGTATGAATCGTGCTATTATCATTTTTGTAACCAACCCAGTGCTTGGAAAAGTTAAATCGCGCTTGGCTGAAACTCTTGGCGATGAACGTGCCTTGGAGATTTATCTGGATTTATTAAAACACACTTCAACCGAAAGTTCACGTGTAAGAGCCGACCGTTTTGTGTTTTACAGCAATGAACTACCCGACGCAGATGAACTTTTTCCGGAATCTGATTTCATTTATGAATTACAGGAAGGCAACTCTTTAGGCGAGCGATTACTGCATGCCTTTGACACCATATTTGAAATGGGCTACTCTGAAGTGGTTTATATTAGTAATGATTGCCCCGATTTAAGCTTTGATGTAA
>CAZIQX010000003.1:31028-39627 GCA_964541325.1 uncultured Chitinophagales bacterium
GCATTTCAGTTGCTTAAAGAGTATGAAGCCGTGGTTGGTCCTACTAGAGATGGCGCCTATTATTTACTTGGACTCAAAGAATTACTTCCACAACTGTTTGAACATAAAATCTGGAATTCTGATACCGTTTTCGACAGTACCCTTAACGACCTGATAACCTTGCACAAAGTTTGGTACGAATTACCCATTTTATCCGACTTAGACACTGAAGAAGATTTGCATTACGCCAAAGTAAAACAGTTTTATCGAAAGATTGTAGATCAATCTACATTGGCTTAAATCGATCCAATTAATAAAAAAAAGGCTGAAATCTTTTCGATTTCAGCCTTTTTTTATTAATAATCTTTTGGTTTAACGAGAACGTAAAACCAGAGCACGATAGTCTTTTATTTCGGCAGCTTCCTTGAGCTCTTCAATCCAAATTTGAGAGATGGCCGCATTACGTTTTTGCTCCAACTCACCTTTAATTTGCATCTTATCAGCTTCAGCTAGGCCTTCTTTTGTTGCTTGGCTTTTCTCAGTTACTCGAACGATGAAAGCTGCAAATTCGCCTTCAATTACACCTGAAACAACATCTTTTTCAAGCTGAGTTGCTTTTCCAAGTACAAAAGGTTCACGACCTACACCAGGAATTACATCAGCATTGAATCGCACATTTTCTGCCAACTTAACTTCTTTACCGGCAGCAGTTGCAATATCAGCCAAGGTTGATTTACCATTTGCAAAATCAGCAAGCTTAGCTGATGCAAGAGACTTACGCTTTTCAGTTTTGTAAAGACGTTCCACTTGAGGACGAACTTCTTCAAATGGACGAGCACCCTCAGGTTGAATTTCGGTTAATTGAAGTACAACAAATGCTTTGGGGAGTTCAATGGGTGTTTGGGTTACTTCACCAACTTCAGCACCTTTTAACCAGTTGATTGTTTGGCGCGATTGTCCCAATCCTGCAATAAATGGAGTGTCTTCAGTTGCGATGCCACTTTTAACGGTAAAACCGCGACGTTCTGCCTCTTCAGTAAACGAACCTTCTGTAGCAAAGTAAGAAAAATCATCTGCTTCTTTTGCACGTTCATCAACTGTACCAAGTGGATCGGCAACTACACGAGTTGCATAATCAATAAAAGAAACTTCTGTTTTGGTTTCAGCTACTTTTTTGAGTACGTGCAACAATCCATTAGATTCAGCAAGTACATCAGTGGTTTGATTTAAACCAACTTGCAGTACGGGTTTGTATAGTTCTTTAACCTCAGATTTTGCCACTTTCGTAACTGTGTATGGAACCTCTGAGCTGTACTGTAAGAAAACCAAAGAGTCGTTTGTATCACCCGCTAATTCGTCACGAACCAACTGAATTTCACGGTAAGTTCTTGCTGTGTCTTCAGCAGTTGGAGTTAAATCAAACTCAACATAGTTGAATCTCCAGGTTTTTTTACGTTGATAACGTTCAATTTCTTTGTTGTAAAATGAACGTAATTCACTTTCTTCCACTGAAATGAGTGAATCAGCAATATCGCTATAGGGTAAGCGAATGTATTCAAACGATACAGATGAATTTCTTGCAACAAATTCTTGAGCCACCTCAGCATCTGTTACTTTTACTGATGCCTGTAAAAATTGAGCCAACTTCTCACGACGACGTTTATCGCGCAATTGTTGCTCAATCATAATCCAAATTTGTGTGTTTTCCGGAGCAGAAATAGCTGCATTTAAAGCATCGCGATCAATGCTGCCGTCTTCACGAGTAAATTGTTGGGAGATAAAAGGATCCGGATTTGGACCTGTAATCATTTCTACAACTTCGTCGTCGGTTACTTTGATGCCTAGTTCATCCATTTTTTCTTTGATGATAACATCGAGAACCAATTCATCCCAAGCTAAATCTTCATAATAGGCTCTCATTTCAGAAGTAGCAGCATCGCCGGTTTCGTAACGATAACGCTCTGAATAGGATTGAACTTTTTGATTGTAGGCTTCAAAGCTGATAGCTTTTCCGTTTACTTCACCAAGTGAACGTGGGCCAGCCATCATGGCATCAAATACTTGTGTATCAGCCAAGGCCCATAAAATTCCGAAAGAAATAATCAGCACCCACAAAATATATTTCGTGCTTGCTCTGAATTTTTCCATTACTCCCATTAGGTACCCCTATGGTCAATTAAAAAAGGTTAATAGTGTTGTTTTGTTTAGACGAAGCTAATAAAGCCTGCAAATATAACAGGTTTAGAGTTTGTAATCAACGAAAGGCATAAATCCTGCTAAAATAGGGTGATATCAACATGTTGCAGATATCGCTTGGGGTCTCTGTCGATATTTCGGATTAGACGTTGAAGGGATAAGGCCAAACTATCCATTTGTGTATAAAGGGAAGGGTCGTTGGCTAATTTTCCCAAAGTGCCTTCACCGCGATTAATTTTTTCGAGTAAGATTCCAAGTTCGTCAGAGGTTTTTTCTAGCGAAGTGGTGAGCGTTTCAAGCTGTTCGAATTGCTCATTTAAGTTTTTTAGTGCTTTTTTGATTTCCGGACGATTTTCATTGGTTAAGGTATCAATCGAAGCCAACGACTTTTGAAGTGCTTGGATTGATTTTTTTATTTCCGTGCGGTTTTCATCCACAACTTTATTGGTCGATTTCAGCAGATTATCCAATGTAGCCACGCTTTGTTGCATATCCTTTTGAAACTGTTCCGTCATTGTTGCATTTACGTTTTTTAGAACTGTATTCAAGTTTTCGCCCACTTCAGCAACTTTATCGCCCAAACTCAAGCCTTTTTCCTGAAGTTCACCGATGGCGCCTTCATCATACACACCAACCAAAAAAGAACCATCATCAACAAAGCTGTTGGATTTACCTTTTTCAATAACAATGGCTTTTGAACCTAGAAAATCAGTGGCTCGGATTAGGGCTCTGGAATCAATCGGAATTGGCATATCGTTGGTAATTCCCATGCCTACAACAACTGAATCAGATGGTGTTAAGCTTACCGAACTAATACTTCCTATTTCCACACCATTGAACAAGATCTTGCGGCCTTCAATTAAACCGTCCACTTTTGCAAATCGGGCGTATAATACTCGTCCGTTATCGAATAATGGTACGTTGCGCATAATTCTGAAGCCAATCACTCCAATCAAAACAGCGGCAACTACAGTTATACCAATTTTTATTTCGTTAGATAATTTCACTGATTCTCCTTTTACACAGTATAAGCGGCAGCCTGTACGAAGCTACGCAGACGTTTGTTGGTACTCACTTTCATTTCATCAATGGTTCCTTGCCAAGCTAGACGCTGCTCATCCAAAAATAAGGCCTTATCAGCAATTTTAAGCACACTATGCATATCATGTGTAATAACTATTGAGGTTACACCAAGGGTATTTCCCATATCTATAATCAAGTCGTTTATTTCATCTGAAGTTTCCGGGTCGAGGCCTGAAGTTGGTTCATCATATAACAAGTATTTAGGTTGTAGAACCATTGCACGCGCTAATCCAACCCGTTTTCGCATTCCACCCGAAAGTTCAGCCGTACTCTTGTTGCCAATCGTTGATAGATTTACCAAATCGAGACACTGCATTACACGATTACGAATTTGATCCTCGGTGAAATCCGTAAAATAGCGAAGCGGAAAGGCCACATTTTCATAGGCTGAAATGGAATCAAATAATGCTGCACCTTGAAAAAGCACACCAAATTCCTGTCTTACTTTTCGAAGTTGAACAAAGCCTAAAGAAAAAATATCCGTTCCATCGATGAGCACTTCACCCGAATCAGGGGTTAATAAAGCATTTAAGTGTTTTAAAAGCACAGATTTCCCGCAACCTGATCGCCCTATGATGGCAACCACTTCATTATCCTGAATGGTGCAGCTAACATCTTGCCAAATAAGATTAGGCCCAAAAGATTTGGTTAGATTTTTGATTTCAATCATTACAATAAAATCGTAGCTAGAATTAAATCGGATAATAAGATATACACACAGCTCAATACAGCAGCCTGAGTAGTAACCCGACCAACACCCTCGGCGCCTCCGGTTGCATAATACCCTTTAAAACTGGAAACGGATGTTACCACAAGTCCAAAAACGGTTGATTTTATCAACCCAAAAACAACATCGCTTTCATAAAAATCACCACGTGCACCACTCATAAAATCAGAAGCTGTTACACCGTTTGTGAGTTCACCTGCTAAAACGCCGCCAAAAATTCCCGTTGTACAGACAATCATATACAAAATAGGAAAACTAAAAATTCCGGCAAGAACCCGAGGTACTACCAAAAATGATATAGAATTAAATCCCATAGAATCGAGTGCGTCAATCTGTTCGCTTACCCGCATGGAACCCAATTCCGTGGCAATTCGAGCTCCAATCCTTCCGGCTAAAACAAGGCTACCAATTCCCATACCCAACTCAATAATCAATGAGCGTGAAACAATAGAACCAATCGTACTTTTAGGTATAAAAATATTAGTTAGCTGATAGGCAGTCTGAATCGACATTACCGCACCAGTGAATGCCCCAACCAGCAATATAATTGGAATAGACTCGTATCCGGTTTTGATAAGTTCCTGTACAAAGTTCTTCTTGTAGGTTTTTATTTCAGTGAAGGATCGTAAGGCCTGATACAAAAGCAAACAATACTTTCCGAAATAGGTAAACATGGTCATTGGAAATGGTCTTTCTTGCTAAAAACTGATTTATAAATAATAAATCTTGTATTTTCCTGAGCATGTTGAAGATAAACAATTTGGCTCTTTTTAGTGTTATACTGCTGTTAACTCAGTCAGCTTATGCTTTTCAACAAAGCGACGCCACATTTAGCTTTTTATCTCTTCCGAGTTCTCCTCGAATTGCAGCATTAGGTGGGCAATCCGTTTCGTTTCAACAGGGTGATTTGTTAAGTACTCTCCACAATCCCGCTTATGTGGACTCTACGTTTCACCAATCGGTTCAGTTTGTGTATTTCAATCATTTTAGTGATGCAGCCATGTCAACGGTTGCCTATTCATATCAAATTCAATCGCTTGGATTACTTACAACACATCTGCGCTATCTTGATTATGGGAGCATGCAAGGTTATGATGAATCCGGTTTTGAAACGTCGAGTTTTAGTGTGTACGATGTGGCACTTTCTGCAACTTTGGCTCGGCAAATTGCTTCTAACTTTTCAGTTGGATTAGGTTCAACTTTAATTCGATCATCGATTCAAGAATTTCAATCCCATGCAATTACTTTCTCAGGAGGCTTATACTACTACATTCCACGTGAATCATTGAGTGTAGGTTTATTGATTCAAAATGTTGGTGTACAAATTGATGCATTTAATGGAACACGCGAAGATATTCCTTTTTCGATTGCACTTGGCTTAACCAAACGTCTTAAGTATGTACCATTTCGGTTCACCCTAACAGCGCATCACTTAAATCAATGGCCATTAAAATCCATTTACGATCAGAAAGAACCTGATTTTTCCACCTCACTCTTGCGCCATTTTTCATTTGGAGGTGAATTTCTATTCTCAAAAAGTTTTGTGTTTCGTTTCGGATTAAACAAATATCAGGCTGATGCCCTATCAACTGCATCTCGTCTAGATTTTTCAGGAACAAGTTTCGGATTAGGTCTCCACATTTCTCGATTTCAAATTGATTTTTCCAGAACATCCTTCAGCAGTGTCGGAAATTATTTATTACTCAGCATAGCAACCCGTTTTTAACCATGATACCATATTTAACAGCAGGCGAATCTCACGGACCACAACTTACAGGAATAATTGAGGGTATTCCCGCAGGTTTACCTCTTCATGAACATGATATTGCCCTTCAATTAGCTCGCCGCCAGGAAGGTTATGGCAGAGGCGGACGAATGGCATTTGAAAAAGATAAGGCTGATATTACATCGGGTTTACGACATGGTTTAACGATGGGTGGGCCTATTGCATTTAATATCGAAAACAGGGCTTTTGTAACTGATAAAGCCAATTGGCCGGTTGTAATGGCTAAAGAACCTGTTCAGGATGAAATCGAAAAAATCACCTTAGCGCGTCCTGGTCACGCCGATTTAGTAGGAGCTTTAAAGTTTGGTTTTGATGATATTCGTCCGGTTATTGAGCGTTCAAGTGCCCGTGAAACCACCACACGTGTTGCATGCGGTGCCATTGCAAGACGTTTACTTGATGAATTTGGCATCCAAATCGGTGGACATGTAACTCGTATTGGTTCGGTTGGATATTCCGGATATGATTCTATTCGAGCAACCGCAGACCCCATCGTTTCAAAAGGAGCATGGCATCTGGCTCAAAAAGCGGATGAATCTGAAGTTCGATGTTTAGATGCAAGTCTAACTGAAAAAATGGTTGAAGAAATAAAGACCTATCGAAAGATGGGCTCAAGTTTAGGCGGACATTGGGAAATTGTAGTGACAGGATTACCGGTTGGCCTTGGTTCTTATACACATTGGGATAAAAAACTTGACGGGCTCTTAGCTCAGGCCATTTTAGGTACTCAGGCCATGAAAGGGGTTGAGTTTGGACAAGGATTTGAATCGGGAACACTACCGGGTCATCAAGTTCACGATGAAATCTCTTACAGTCATAATCGCTTTACGAGAAAGACAAACCGTGCAGGTGGACTCGAAGGGGGTATGACTACAGGAATGCCTCTGATTATTCGGGGAATCATGAAACCGATACCGACCATGCTTACACCTTTGGAAACAGTAGATTTACATACCAAAGAAATCTCCCCAACACGTTATGAACGCAGTGATGTTTGCGCTCTACCTAGAGCCGTTGTGGTTCTTGAGAATGTAATAGCTCCTGTTTTAGCAAACGCCCTATTGGAAAAATTAGGTGGCGATTCTATAGCAGAAATGAAAAAACGCTTTGAAGCTTTATGAATATTTCAAAATCGATCTTTTCTTTATTGCTATATCTGACAGTAATAGTTGTTCAGCAGGCACAAAGTCAGGATGTAGAGACAGATGCGGATATTGTTATCACTCTAATCAAAGAAGTTAAGCCTGAACGCATGATCGATGAAATACGCGATTTTGCATCTCCGGCGTTTGAAGGTCGAGAACTTGGAACGGAAGGTAATACCAAAGCCTCCAACTGGGTTGATTTTAAATTTCAGGAGGTTGGATTATTACCTTTGGTTAATTATGATGAGTTCAAGCATAGTTTTCCTATTTACAAATACAAACTTGGAAGTAATAACAGTATCAATTTCAGTAACTCAAAACGGAATTATTTGAGTCCGGATGTAAGTCCTGCAGTCTGGGGAGCATCATCCAATATTAATGCTCCTATAATTTCAAGTGGTAAAGGAGACTATGTTGGTAAAATTGTTCTTTTTACTATTCCAAAAGACAAGGCATTTGATGAGGAAACCTTTTTATATCTCCATAAAAAATCGCAGGATTTTCAAGCTAGTGGAGCTTTAGGAATTATTTTTATTTGGCAAACGAATTTCAAGGATGGAGTTAATTTATATCGTTTTGAAGATTTTGTTGAAATCCCGTTATTGGCGCAAAAAAACATCACGACTACAAGCAAGCCGTTTGTAAACCTTAAAACGGTTCCAATTCCTATTCTATTTGTAAATGAATCGGTTGGCAAGGAGCTGTTTGTGTCAGAAAATAATACCGTTGAGATAAATACTGATTTTGCAGTTGAGCAAGAGTCCTCGGCATATTCAGTTATTGGCATGATTCCGGGAAAATTTGACCGAATTGATAAAGCAACTATCATTGTGGCATCTATGGATCAGGAAGGATTCAACTCCGTAAATGGAACACCTTATCTTGGAGCAAACACCAATGCGTCTGCTATTGTAGCTCAGCTTGAAATGGCTAGGGTTTTTAAATCCTCTAAGATAAAACCACGTTACCCCATTATTTTTATAGCTCTCAATGGTACTCGACGAGTTCAAAGTGGACTCACACAACTAAAATCTCTTCCTGAATATCAGCTATTTAAATCTTCAACATGGATTTATCTTGAATCACTCGCTTATACCACAGCTGAAGAAGATATTACTCATGCAATAATTAATATTGAAAGCCGTATTGCCGCAATAAAAAAACTGCCATTTAGCAGTGTGAAAAGACCAAAAATTGAAGCCACCATTGATTCAACTTTTAGTGGTAATCGATTTGATGCACGTAATTTTGTATCCATACGAGCTGATTATTCTCCCTATGATAACCGTGTTATCGATGCTCAAAACAAACTCAATTACATTACCTTATATCGTTTAGTACAACTAGCCACTGATATTACTTGGCGTCTCAATCACTTAGATTAAATATGACACAACGATTAGAACGATTGCAATCTTTTTTAGCTCATAATCCCAATGATGCCTTTACCTTGTATGCTGTAGGCTTAGAATATAGATCTATAGAGGATTTTAATTCTTCAGTATCGTATTTAAAAAAGTGTATTGAAATTGATAGCAACTATGTAGCTGCTTATTATCAACTTGCTGAAATAATGATTTTAATTTCGGAACATCAGGAGGCAAAAAGATATATTCAGCTAGGATTAGAGCTCTGTCGAAAATTAAATAAAAAAAAAACTCAAGGTGAATTCAACGCTTTAAT
>CAZIQX010000004.1:0-5187 GCA_964541325.1 uncultured Chitinophagales bacterium
GAAGCTACTGTTCAAGTTGCAATAGGTCGTTCTGCAGGTGTAAAAAATCCAACTGCTTCCGGTACTAATACTCTAACCGTTTACACATCAAGTGAAACAAGTCCTCAAACCTCAACCAATTACAGCATTTCCTCTGCTGATAATTTATCGTTTTCAGATATATCGCTAAGTAACGACACGGTAAACGCAGTTACATCGTATACCGTTGAATTTGTTGTAAGTAATACAGGTGGACTGAATCCAAGTTTTGGCGACCGTATTTCTTTAAAATTTCCACCTGAAATAAATCTCCCTGCGTTAGCACTTGGCAGTGATGTTGTTTTAACCAACTTAACAAGTGGATTTAGCGGTTCACCTTCGAGTGTTACTATCGATGCCGACTCTATGTATTTTGCTACTCCTCTTAGTATTAGTGCATCAGATGAAGTTAGGGTTGAATTTTCTACAGCATTAGATATAAAGAATCCATCAACTCCCGGTTCCTATCAATTAAGTGCGGCAACCTATGAATCCGGTGGTGCTGTAATTGACGCAGAAACATCATCCAACCCTTTTCCGATTATTGTTAGTACGAGTACACTAAAAAATATTTCGGCATCTTTAAGTTCAAATGCAGCTTCTGCAACGAATGTAACTTATACTATTTCGGCTACAACGGGTAAATATGGACGTTTAACAAGTGGCAATGAACTTGAAATCGTTTTTCCGGCAACAACAACGTTTGATTCCGGAGGTACAACAGCTGTAACTATAAATGGAAACGCAGCATCACACGTTGAATCAGGAACTACCATTACAGCAACCGTTCCTAGTATTGAAATCAATAATAATGAGACATTTACTATTGTAATTACTCGAGTTAGAAATGCCACATCCGCTGGTCCCTACACGTTAAGTTTAAGTTCAACACCAGAACCTACTAGTGCCAATTCATCCACTTACAATTTAGGATCAACGGCTGTAACAAGTGTAGCAGTAACGCTTACTCCCAGTAATGTAAATCAAGCTGGTTTGTACGATTTAACGGTTACAGGTGCCAATCAATTAAATGCCGGTTTTAAAAATAACCAAGCTATAACTATTACTTTCCCGGAAGGAACTACGCTTCCATCAACCATAGCGACTACGGATGTAACACTGAATACTCAAGCAGCGGGAAATGGTGTAGGTAACGTGGCTGTAAACCAAACAACACGAACGGTAACGGTAACAGTAACTACCAATAATTTTAATTTTACGAGAATCCGCTTCGCTACAACTGCCGGAATATTAAATCCAGTTATTCCAAGAACAGGATATTATACGTTGAGTTTAAATACATCAGAAAACACAGTTTCTAGAACATCAAGTACGTATGATGTGAGTGCTAATACAACATCAGTAACCGTTAATTCAGTAACAGCTACATCTTCGGCAATTACGGCTATTGCCTCATACGCAATAGCTTTTACACCCGGAGCAAATGGAAAACTAGCGGGTGGAATTGCAGCAGGTTCAAGTACTGTTGATGTAAAATTCCCCATAGAGGTTACCGTTCCGGCCTCAATAAGTGCTTCACATGTGAAAATAAACAATATAACCGTTGCAAATGTAACAGTATTAAGCGCTGGTGCAGGTGGTAGAGTTCAATTAACCGTTGCAAATGGCCAAACATTACCTGCATCTACGCAGGCAAATATCTTATTTAATGCATCGGCTGGACTCGAAAATGGTATTACTCCGGGTACCTACACGGTTCAAGTGGCAACGTCAAATGAAACTACACTATCAACACAAACCAATAATCTTACGCTTACGGCCGCACCCGAACTGGCTGTCAACAGTATTTCTGTTTCACCAACAACCGTAAATGGTTCAGCCGCTTACAACTTAAATGTACTTATAGGCACAACTGTTGAAATAGGTGAATCCATTATTTTAACTTTCCCAACAAACAGCTTTTTACCATCACCTTTCGATAAAACATATGTATTAGTTGACGGTTCAAACCCAAGTTCTAACCCAACAGTAAGTGGTAATCAACTAACGATAGTATCTCCCAAACAATTGGTTTCGGGAAATTCGTACTCTATACAGATTAGTTCACTTTCAGGCTTGTTAAGTCCTCAATTGTCTGGATCGAGTTATGTAGTTACCGTTGCTACAACTCACGAAGCTGCCGTGAACTCACCTACTTATTCTATCACATCTACAAGTACCACGGTGAGTAGTGCTTCTGTAACCACTTCGGATCCTACACCGAATCAAACAGGCGTAAATTACACGATAAACTTTACAACCGGTTCTAATGGACGCCTTCTATCAGGTACGAGTACAATAACGGTTCGCTTTCCGTCTGATACTCAATTTGGAGTTTTGAGTGCAACAATTGATGGCTTTGCAACAGCGGCTCCTTCAACAAGTGGAAATGATGTGACCTTAACCGTACCTGCATCTGCATCAATTTTAAATTCTGATGCTGTATCTGTTGTAATTTCAGGAATTGAGAACCCTAGTGTTGCCAATAACTATAATCTACAGGTTAAAACTTCTGTTGAAAACACATTCAACTCATCAACCGCTTATACCATTACGAATACTGGTTCAGTAACTATTAATTCTTTAACGATTGCCGAACAGATTGTAAATGCTGCAACTACATTTACACTAAACCTTACGGTTTCAAATCCCGGTGGTGCTTTAGCTCAAAACACAGGATTCTTTGTTATCACTGTTCCAGATGGAAGTACCCTACCCAACAGTATCTCCACAGCTGCTGTAACTGTAAACGTGAACTCTGGAGGTGCCGTAAATGCATTTGATGTACAAGTAAACTTATTATCTAACACAATCACCATTTATACTCCAACTGCCATTCCTGACGGGGCCACGGTTGAACTTATCATCAGTGATACATCGGAAATGTTAAATCCAAAAGAACCTGGTGATTATACCTGGCAAGTTCGTTCAAGTTCGCAACTTGTTAATGCTACATCAGCAAATATTGCAGTTGCAGCTTCAACTACAACCTCTATTACAAATTTAGAAGTGAATGTGAGTCCACAGGTTACCAATTCGAATGTAAACTGGACATGGACCTTTACCACAGGATCACGTGGAGCCTTACAGGCAGGTGTTGGAAAAATATTTTTAGATTTTGATCAATCTACATTTACTAATAACCCCATTCCATCATCATCTGTTAAAGTATTAGGTTCAACTGTTAGTACGCTGGTATTAAATGGATCTGTAGTCGAAATAACATTACCCTCTGATGTAACTATTGGAAACAATTTTCCTGTAGAAGTTACTTTTACAAGTGCAGCTGGAATTCAGGTTGATCCAGGACTGGGAAGTTCTGCAAATATGGATGTAGTACGAAAAGGGGCACCATCAGCTGAAACTCCAAAAACAACCAATAACGAATATTCAGCGTTTACTTCGGCTGAAACCTCAAGTGAATCGTTCTCAGGCAATCCATTACCTATTGAGTTGGGTGTATTTCAAGTGGTTGCTGATGAAGCTAACAGTAAACCTATTGTTCAATGGACAACTCTCACTGAAACACAAAATTATGGGTTCACTGTTCAGCGAAAACGATTAGCGAGCGATGAAGGTGCCGACTCATGGACAACCCTCCAATTTGTTGAGGGTGCCGGATATTCGTACGAAGCTCTCGATTACTCTATCATTGACGAAACTATTTCTGTAGCCGGAAACTATCGCTATCGCCTGTTGCAAACAGATTTTGACGGAACGGTTAATGAAGCAGGTGAAGTTGAATTCCTTTTTGAACAGCCAAGTCGTGTGGCACTTAACCAGAATTACCCCAATCCATTTAATCCTTCAACCATAATCAATTATGAAATTCCTGCAAAACAGCAGGTAACTATTCAGGTTTTTGATGTGTTAGGAAGATTGGTTCAAACTTTAGTAAAAGAAGAGCAATTAGCTGGTAAATATGCCGTAAATTTCGAGGCTTCGCATTTAGCATCAGGAATGTATTTTGTTCGATTACAATCAGCGGGTATTAGTAGAACCATCAAAATGACCCTGATTAAATAATCTGATAGGTAACGTCTCTCATAATGCAATCAAATCATCCATTTGATTGCTGAACTCTCAAGAGGCAGGCTGCCAGAAGCGGTCTGCCTTTTTTTATGTTAGAGTGATAGAAAAATGAAACCCAGTTTAGATGGATTTCAAAAAAAAGCTGATAAACGTACGTCTATCAGCTTTTATATTAAGTAGTTAGATCACTTAAAGTGCTTTTACAGGAACTGAAATCATGGTTCCATCCCACATAGCCATCATAGTTGATGACTTTCCATCCGGTTTAGTAAAACGAATGGTGAATGGTTCCCAGATTTCAGAAGTAGCAGCTGTTGGAACCGTTACTTTCACAACATCTTTTTCAGCTTTGTATTGATAAGCTCCCCACTGACCTAAATCGGTATTAAAAATCAAGGTCCAACTATCTTTTTCTGGAATACAGAATACGGAATACGTACCTGCTTTTACCGTTTGGTCACCAATTTGAACATCCCCTGTAGTTGTAAATTGGGTTGCTTCGTTGGCACCAAAACGCCAGATTTTTCCAAATGGAACCAACTCTCCAAACACAACACGATCTTTTTTGTGTGGCTGAGAGTACGTTACGCTAACATAGGTGTTTTCAAGATTTACTTTGGCTAATGCCATTGGCGACGCTTTAGGTTCTAGAGCTTTTTGAGCTAAAACCATACTGTTTAAACCTAGAACAAATGCTAAGGCCAAACTTAGAACGAATGATTTTTTCATGTGTGCTGATTGTTTAGTTATGTGTTGGTGATTAAAATTCTCCTACCCAAACGCCATGTGAGCTATTTGATGTATTATACATGTAAGAAACCCCTAAATCAATTCTAAGATTCCCGATTCCGGTAGTGTAGCGAATTCCAGCGCCCAATAACGTATTTGGTTGAATCAATTGAAATTGATCATTCAAATCAAAATGTGTTCGAGTAAAAAATACACCGTACATATTTTGAATATACCACGGAATTAAAAATCCACCGGTTTCAGGATAAGCAAATGGAAACGTATAGCGTGATGATAATTCAAAAATGCGTTCAAAACCTCGGTAATTTTCAGCAGCGCCGGTATCCCAAATAAAATCAATTACATCAAAGGTTGGCAATTGTGGTTGATACAACACTTTTGTTCCTA
>CAZIQX010000004.1:5197-38980 GCA_964541325.1 uncultured Chitinophagales bacterium
TTCCTAAACGAAGGGATTGATTACTCCCAACAAAACTAGGTAAGTACACATTTATTCCACCAATCATGCCGATTTGACGCCTTTCAGGAAGTGGATTCCCGTTTACATCAACAAATAAATTGTAGAGAGGATTATCATTCAAGTTCGCATCTGCTTGTGCAAAAAGGACGATTCCCTCTGAGGGCTGAAAATCGCGAACCCGTTGTATCATTTTGTAATTCAACTGCGAAAGTAACCGAAACGTCCACACGCGTCCATCAACCACGTGATTAATGGCATTTGATTGACGACCTAATGCATCTGTACTTGCGTACGCTAACTCATAGGAATGAAACTTCAGCTCGGGTTTTATAAATAAGCTCGAAAAGTAGATGTTATTTTCCAGATTGATTTGAAAGGGAATCGCCAAGGCATAACCACGTTCAGCCATGAAACCAACTCCGGATTGAAATCCCAATGAAAAATCGTCTTTATACGCACGAAGCTCAAATCCAGGCCAAAAACCGGTAAAGCGGTACGAAATATCATACCAAAAGGCACCATATTGACTTGCTAAATCAGCCGACCAAGTGTGTCGTTGAAGAATATCCGTTCCAAGAAAAAACGCTGATATCCGGTCGCCATAGGTTCCTGATTGGTAGTTAGGAATCACTCCACGAGGACGCATCCACGTCATACTCGAATAATGACGTTTAACAGATAAAGTGTCCCATTCTGTAGTTTTTGATAGCCAATTCCTCGATTCAGGAACCGTTTGATTAGCCCACATCCCAACAGGAATTTCTCGTTCAAGCGCTCTATTTCGATCTAATTTTGCTAATTGCTGTTCATTTTCATGTTGCACTACAAAGAGTACTTGTTGCTCATCAGGTGAATAACTTGCCTCAAACGCGTTAAACAAGGTGTTGGTTAATTGATGAATTGTATTCGTTTCTACTTGATACTCGTACACATTCATGGTTCCCGTGTGGTCGGAGGTGAACATCAAGCGGGACCCATCTTTAGTCCATTGAGGATCATAGATTGAGCCTGATTGAAATAAAATGTCCGGATTTCTATCCAAAATGGTAGTTATACCTTCTTTTTTAGAAATCCATAATCCCTGAGCACCATGTACATTTGCAACTAGAGCTAGTTTTCCGGTTGCTTCAGCATAATCCATGTCCATAAGGGTTTGAATACCGGGATTCATAAGAATACGAACACCGTTCGTATCAATTTGAACTAAACGATTTGCCGAACCGGCTGTTTGAAACGCCCAAACAACATCATCCACATAAATGGGGTTAAAAACACGGTGATTGTCGGAACTAGATGTTCCAACTTTTTGAACACGTTTTGTTTTAAAATCATATTCGTACACATGGGCAATAAACGTGTTATCATAGATAGGATGCACATCATAACGAGCAAAAAGAAACGCACTTTTGTCGGGTTTTAGATCCATTTTGGCATCTTCAACAATATTTCCGGTAAACAACCTTTGGGGGGTTGCGGTGTTTACATCTAGCAAAAAGTAACCGGCTTTTTCATTGTAAAATTGTGCATAAACTAAAGCCTCATTTTGGGTTAACCATAACGGACGCCGAAAAAATTCGCCTTCAAAAGGAGTATCCAATCGTTCGCCGGAAATCACTTCGTCCGCTCGAATCTGTTCTTGTCGGCTTCGCTTAGCACCTCATTTATATCTTTTGGACTGTACATAAGCGGTTCCGGGCCATTGTTTCGTTTGGTACCAATAAGCGAAACCATACCCCATAAAAGGCCATCTACCCATAAAATCAAGAATATCACGCGCGGTTTTATCGCCATGTTTACGTTGTACCCAACTTATAAATTCATATCCGCCCTGATAGTGACGGTCGTAAGGCAGGGTTTGGTTAACCGGTTGAAGCATTTCACCCAAAGACCAGCGTCCATATCCCGAAAAAATGGAATTAATTTGATTGGTGAAATACGGATGATTACCGCGGCCTGAAACGGTTGGAATCATTTCAGATTCGTAATGAACGGCTAAGCCTTCATGGAATCCAACCGGAGCCATAAAATGCAATGAACGAGCTGCATCAGGCCAAAAAGGATAGATGAGCGATGAAAACCCCAAGGTTGGAATAACCGAAAAATGGTGTGCATGAATGAGTTCATGAGGCAATACATTTTCGAGCCATCCACCGGCGCGTGGATTCAAAATTTTGCCTTTTATATAGGGAATTTCGACTTCCATTCTAAAATTAAATGGCGTTACATAACCATTGGAGCGATCGTTATACGCATTTAGAACTACCGGAAAACGATGTAAAGAACCCCCTGTGAGCTTTTCACTTTCCGCATAATGTGCCTCTAAAATGCGTGCAGAAGCTCGGGCTAGTGAATCATTTTCCTCATGAAAAATCACTCTAAAATGCTTCGAGTTCAGTTCATACCAATCAAGTGATGGCCGGTACAGCTGACCATAAACCAAGCCCGGAAACCCAAGCATTAAAATTAAAAAAAACGACTTTTTAACTGTTTTTAAAACGATCATACAAGATGTGTTTGCAGGCAAATTCAGAATGCACCTATCCTTAAAAAAGATTTTTACATCCGAAAATATTCCTTAACTTAAAATAATAAACTAATTTACAGGATTATGAGACCTTTTTTACAGATAAGTTACCGTTTGATGATGCTTGTTTTTTGTTTTTCGAATGCAAAAGCGCAAGTTGGAATAACAGGAGTTCCTTTTTTACAACTCAATGCTAGTCCTGAAGAATTTGGTATGGCAGGTGCATTTACCGCACTTCAAAGCAATTCAACGTATGCGGCTTGGTATAATCCTGCGCAATTAGGGTTCGATCCGGGTTATTCTGTTTCTCTTGCACATGCTCCAAAATCGGATTGGCTTCCTGAATTTAATATAGATTTAGGTTTTCACAATACAGGAATTCGAGGGGCATATAGTACTCGGATTGGGGGACTTAAAACGGTTTTCGGGGCAAGTTTTAGTCATTTTTTCATTGATTTGGGAAAACAATATCCAACCGATGAGAACGGAAATGATCTTGGGGAATTTGAGAGTTACGATTATTCCAATAATTTAAGTTTTGGTGCCGGAATCGAAGTATTTCGAGGCATTCAATTTTCAGCGGGTTACACGTTAAAGCATATTAAATCTAAGTTAACAGCTGATGGAATGACGATTGGAAATGTACGTGTTAAAAACCCGTCGTTATTTGCCCATGATTTGGGCTTGATTGGTTCTGTTCAGTTAGAAGAATTGTTTAACGTAAAACCTGTTTTTGTTGCTGGAACTCCTATTCAATTTAAGTCAGGTTTTCTGGTTGGATATACTTTAAAAAATATTGGTGGTAGCCTTAATTACGTGGAGGATTATGCTGGTGACCCACTTCCCCGTTTTGCTCATATTGGAATTGCGGCAAATATGGGTATTGAAATTGCTGTTTTAGGAAAAACCCTTTCGATTATAACCGCAACGGCTAGCAGAGAAGCACGTGAGCAAATGGTTGGTTTAAAATCAGTCTATTCAGATACCAATGCGATTGTTAGTGGAAGAGAGCGATCATGGGAATATGTGAACGGGCTCACCAATAATTTCTCTTTCAGAGACAATCTGATACATGGAAATACCCGTTTTAATATATACATCCACGAAGGGATTCAATATTCCTTTTTTGAAACCTTTACGATTCGATATGGCCGTTATTTAGGTGATGGATATGAGATTCCAATAAAAACTAAAGGATTTACTATTTCTATGAATGGAATTAAAAAACTCTTTTTGAACGAGTATTTCCCGGTTTTAAAACCATTTGGGTTTCAATTATCAACAGCTTCTATTACACAGGGTTATATTATTGATGGTACTAGTTATTATGGCTTCCAAATTAACTATTCCTTTTAATCAAATCGCTCGCTTCGTGGAGGAATCGGATTGTTTTCCAAGTTCCAAAAGTACGTCCCCGTTTTTTTGCGCCATTCTTTACGGCTAAGTCCACGATACCCGTATGGCGGTTTGCGCAGGGCTCGTGCAAATGCAATAAATATCCATCCAAATGGAAAAAAGAAAAACCAGATATCCCAATCCCGAATCAAAGAAATAAATCGTACTGCCTTAGGGCGATTTAAATCTCTGGAGTGACCCAAAAACACAAACGGCCAACCAAATGGAGTTGCTTTCCAACCACTCCATCCCAATTCGCGCATTTTTTTCCACAAGCTTTTTGCTTCATAGGGTTTTTGTCCGTGTTGCTCAACCAGTTGATTAAGCTCTACTTGCATATCATCACGAATTTGATCGGCTACTTTTTGAAAATCAATTTTATCAGCTTTGGTGTAATCTGTAACCCCATTCTTTCTCAAAGCTTCACGAATGTTAACCGGACTGCCCACAAAAAACTTCATCTTGCAAGGAAATGCGAGATAATAAAAAAACGGGAAAATGAGTCCGACAAAAATTGCCGGGATTGGGAAAAATGGAATACCTGCTAATTTATCAAACAGTTTATCAATCCATTTTATGGTTATTGAGGTTGGATTTACCCACTCGGCATTTACACACAAAATGGGATAAAACGGCGCATCGTGCATAGCTGCAAGCACCACAAAACTTGAGTAAAAATGCTGTAATTGATAACGCCGTGTAAATCCTTTGCCAATTCCGGGAACGCCTTCAGGATAGTACAAAACCCGTTCACCACCTTTTAACAAATTGGAAAAATTTTTGAAAGTCATGTCAACTGCGCCGCCACGCCTCCAGAAATTGTCGATCCCAAACGGACGCATCCACCAAACTTTTGCCAATTTAGGCGAATACACCGATCTACACTTGTATTTGGGCATAAAATGGTAATGTCTCCACATCAATGCATCTAAAACAAGTGCATCGTAGGGGAAAGCAGTACCGGAGTGATTACAACCTAAAATGGCCGGACCTTCTTTTTGGAGCTTTTCCATGCCATAAATCTCGGCGCGGAAATAATGATCGATAATGGGTGATAAAAACGAATCCTTTATAGAATTCAGATAATCGTAATCAATCGGGTCGAACGGCTCTTTTTTTTGATTGGCAAGTTCTTCGAGTTTATCCAAACCGTCAATCATTAATGGGTCGAATGGCTCGAACAATTGATTCAAGTCGTCATCGGAGAAGTCTATCGTAATACTAAACAGCGATTTTTTTCGTGCCATATCAAAAAACCCAAAGAGTCTGAAAATGAATCGGTGTAAGGTGTTGAATTCCTATGGAAATTCCAATTCTCATGTTAAAGAATTCATCCCAACATCTTGTCTGATGTATTTATGCAGAAGTACGTTATAAATCTGGAGAAACCTGGAAAACGTAGAATCATCACTAAGAAAAATATTAGTTGAAGATGGTTTCATGTCTATCGAAAATGGTCTTCTCATCATTTTCCAAAAAGTGAAAACAACAGGGCTAATCCAAACAAAATGGAATATACTCCCCAATGTGCGCCTTGAATGAGTGCTAACACTCCACCGACCAGGCATGCACCGGCAATAATGGCACTTTTAATGCCTTCTAATGGATTACTTGGTGAACGATCATTCAGATTTTCTTCCAAAAATTTGAGCCCATCCGCTGATAGCTTAGGCAACTGAACCAACATGTCCACCAATTCCGGAGCGCCACGCATTAATTCTTTAACAATCGCTTTGGGATTAAACTGATCTTTAAAAATCTTAGAGACATACTTTTCTGATAGTTTTGGAACATCCAATTTATCCAACAATAAAAAACCAACGCCTTCAAAGGTTACCAAAGCTTTAACCATCAAAGTCATCTCAACAGGGAAGAATACGCGATATTTACCACCGATTGAGAGAGAATTCAAAATTAACTGACCCAAACTAAAATCGCCGGATTGCGCATGCATGTAATAACGACGTAACGTATCAGCAACGGCACGGCGAAACCCTTGTGGATCGCCACCCTGACCCACACGAGCCATCGCCAATAAATACTTGGTAGCCCCATCAATATCACCGGAAACCAACGCATGAAAATAATACAACATACGTCGGCGTGTTTTATCTTCAAATCGGCCAACCATCCCTAAGTCAATAAAACCCAATTTCGGGCCGGGTAAAATCATGAGGTTTCCCGGATGCAAATCAGCGTGGAAAAAACCATCTTTATATAGCATTTGGATGATGGAGGCTGCACCCGTATCCACCAACTGTTCACGCTCTTCCAGACTTAACTCATCGGTTTGAGGCGCTCCCGGTTTAAAACCATCCATAAATTCCATGCAAAGCACATCTTGGCCGCTATATTCGCGATAAATTTTGGGGAATTTTACGAGTGGATGATTGTTAAAATTGGCAGCAAAAATTTCTGCATGATCAGCCTCATTCGTTAAATCCACCTCTTTTTCGGTGTAAGCGCAGAATTCATCAATCAATTGCTTGGGTTGATATTGAGGAATTGCCCATTGCAAAAAGCCGGAAATTAATTTCAACAATCGTATATCCGTTAAAATGGAATCCCGAATGCCCGATTTAACCACTTTTATGACAACTCGTTCATCATTTACGGTTAGTGCTAAATGCGTTTGTGCTATTGAAGCCGTCCCAATCGGTTTTTTATTGATTTCTTTGAAGCATTCTGCAACCGGACGATTCAAATCCTTCTGCACAATTTCCATGATTTCATTGAAATCAATCGGCGGGAGTCGATCCAGTAAATTTTTAAGCTCTTCAGTAACCACATCGGGCAAAATGTCTTCGCGAAGCGCCAGAATTTGTCCCAATTTGATGTAGGTAGGACCCATCAACTCTAATCGGCGACGTAATTGCACCGGAAATGGTTTATCTCGTAAGTCTTTCATCACAAACGGACGAACCATGGCAGCGGCCATTCGGGTAAACATAAATCGTAAACCCCGAGTTCGGGATTTGGGTAGTGCTTTCCGAAACGCTATAAGTCCACCCGCAAACAACCCAATCGTATGTCTGTTGATGATAAAAAAGCGCCGAACCATACCTTTGTAAACCGCAAGAGGATCAAAATCGGCCAAAGGCATTTGATTATCCGACTCATCTACCGGTTCACCTCTACGTTTCCGTATTTCTTTAGAGATATAAACGGGAATGGGTTCTGATTTTGGCTTTGCTTCGGAATCTTCCGTTAGAACTGGAATTTCGTCATCATCAGGAATTGTTTCATGCTCTAAAATGGATGGCTTTTCCGGTTTCGTAATTTCTTTTTGACTTGATGATGTTTTCGAAACAGAATGGGGATTTTGATTGGTGGAAGTCTGCATGTCAGCTAAATCTTCCTTTAGACTCTCCAATAAATGGGATGCAAGTTCGTCGGTGGTTGCCTGTTCTTCTTGAATTTCGTCGGATGTATGAGGTTTATTTTCTTCATCAGCTTGCTCGTTGGAGTTAGCCTCATCACTGGTATTTTCAGGCCCGATTGTTGTTACCTTCTCGAATTGTTCAACCAAGACAGTCGATTGATTGTCATGGAAAACTTGATTCTCATTCACAAAAACTGATTCTTTTTCAGCATCACTAACTATCTGATTTTCAATCTCAGAAGTAGAATCAACCGAAATCACATGTTCAATCTCTTCTATAATAGTAGGATGTACTGCTGAAAATTCCTGGATGTCCTCTTCTTTCGTTGAATTGATCTCGACAGAATGATTTTCTTCGCTTAAGAACCCGGTTTCAGGAACTAGCTCATCGTTATCATTCTCCTTTTTTTCTTCACCTTGTTCTGATGGTTTCGATTTTTGCGACTCAAGCTCCTTAACCGTGTCTGATGTGCCTGGTTCAGAATCTAATCCGGTTTGCTCTTCGTCAAATTGAGATTGTTTTTTCTTAGATCGAGACCTTTTAACCGATTTCTGTTCGTTTTCAGCTTCTACATGTTCATTAACAGGTTCTGCATTCTTTTTCTCAGAAGTTTTTGCCACGTTTGGCTCATCTTGTTCGGGTTTAGGTTGTGCAGGTAATCCAAATAAATCGAGATTTGACATGATTCAGCTGATGTTGTTGAATTAACGAAGTTCGCTAAAGACAAAATATTCTTTTACTTACAAGTATGAGAGCAAACATGAAATCTTGTACAGTAAACTAAGGGTAAGATAAAAAACCCGATTCATTCTTGAACGCACTTTCCCGATTAACCCTATATTTCTTTCAAAATCGCTTCATTACATGAAAAACCAGCTTTTTTTGATTTTTTTGATAGTGAGTTCAGGGTGTTCTTTGTTTACCACTCGCGACCCTGAACCGCCTGACACCGGAAATCAAGTAGTTTTTATTCAGCCCGACCGACCAGAAATTGTGATTCAAAACTTCACCAATTCCATAAATGGACTCAGTATTCAAAATTATTTGCAATGTTTTGATGCCACACAGTTTGAGTTTACACCTTCTCTGCAATCTGCAGCAACTAATCCGGGAATTTGGGCTGCATGGGCCTATCAGGAAGAACAAACCTACTTTACCAATTTGGTATCAGAAGCGAGTTTATTTACAGGTCATCGATTAGTGTTTTCTGATTCTAGATATGAAATCATTTCAGAAACTCAGCAGCAGTTTATTGCACAGTATTCGTTAACTATCATTCATAATCGAACATCAAGCGGCGTTCCTACTACTGCGGTTGGTGAACTTCTATTTGAACTTGAGGCAGCAAATAATGGTCTGTGGACGATAAAACGTTGGGCAGACATTTCAACCGGTGATGCTTTTTCATGGAGTGAGTTTAAAGCTGTTTTTGTTCGCAGTTAAACCCACAAAGCTTATTTTTTTCGATTTAAAAACGTTTCTACTGCTTGGTGATGTTCATCAGCTGCCCACATGGTAGAAAAATGGCTGATTTCCTGCATCATGCGTTCATTTCTTGTTACATGCTCATCACTAGAAAAACGAACTGCGTGTTTTATACCTCGTAGAACCGGCTCGGGATAGCTCAATAACAGATTTATTCGCTGTAAAAACTGCTCTTCGGTATGAAACACCTCTTGAGCTAAACCTATTCGAAGGGCTTCTTCTGAACTTATTTTTTTTTGGGATAGTAGCAGGTTTATGGCTTGCGGCTTTCCAATTCGCTCAATCAGACGAGTGGCACCGTTCCAACCCGGAGGTAATGCAAAATAAGCTTGTGTGAATCCGAAAAGAGCCTGATCATTTACGTAAATCATATCAAAGGCAAGACTCATTTCACATCCACCACCATAAGTATTTCCATTAATATAAGCCACAGTTACACAAGACAAGGCCTCGATGCGTGTTAAAATATCGGCCATTTTTTGAGCCATTTTTTTCCCATCCTCTGCTGACTTTAGCTTAGCAAATTGAACTAAATCACCACCCGATGCTACATATCCGGTATCATCTCCCGAAAACAAAAGAACTTTTGGCGGTTTTTTTTCCAACTTTTCCAATAGAAATTCAAGTTCGTCCATTACTTCTAAATCAATGGCATTCAGTGCATTAGCTCGATTTATCTGAAACTTGACCAAACCATTGGACTCGTGAATTAAAATTTTTTTGAAATTCATTTGGGGGTAAACCTTTCGGGCTGTGTATTAGGGATGTATAACCTAACAAACTCAAAAACAAAATAACTGAGAGTTCATTATGAAAACACCAGCAAACTTCGCAAAATTTTGGTTACCAATCATTGCTTTAAGCATGGTATCCGTAGCTTGTAACGACGATTCAACAAACGTTAATGAAATATCTGAAGCCGATTTAGAATATGCCGCTGCTGTTGTTGGCGCAAGTCTATCCGATGAAACCGATGGCTTTATGGCATCTGCCTACGATGCAACAGCAAATGTAGGTAGTGATGGATTAAGTTATGGAAGTGGTCTTGCAAAACGTGGAGACGAGCACCAAACAGACCGCGGAGCAATGAGAAATGCCTCCTACAGCTACGATCCCGCAACGGGAACACATTCAATTTCAGTTGAACGTAACATGAGTAACGCACGTATTACCAAATCGCTCAGCATTGCCATGAAACACATCTTTACCCATGAAAGTGGAGCATTTGTGGTTCAACCGCGCGTAAATAAAGACTCTGTAAACTCCATTTACTTTACTTCTTCCAAGTCCGGTTCTGAAGAATCAGCACACAGAGATGGTGAATTTACCCGCATCGATACTCTTTCTATGAGTGGTTTATCAAGTGCAGCCACAACATTAGTGATGAATGGTTCACATTATGGCAACGGAGCCATGACTGTAACCACTCGCGAAGGTGCCACTTTAAATCGTTATCACGACGTATTCATCAAATTAACTGATGTTACCATCGATAAAGAAACGGTACGTGCCAATGAAAACCTTGAAGAAGGCGTTACAGGAACAATTGATTATAAAATGGTGAGCTACAACTCCGCAAAAGACGATGAAGAAGTAGTAGTTGAAGGTTCAATTACCATGACCGGCGACGGCACTGCACTCATGAACTTTAAAGGCTTTGCTAAACGCGCCATCATCAATTTGCAAAACGGAGAGTTCAGCATCAACAACAATTAAGTGAGATGATGCATACACAACAAGTAACACAATAATCCCCCCAAGCCCTCAAAGCGCCACTTTGAGGGCTTTTTTTATGCCATAGTTTCTGAAAGAATCCAATTAAGATAGGGTTGATGGGCATGCGTAATGGGAAATGCAATAACACAAGGTACTTCGTAGGAATGTATCTCAACAATACAGGATTTAAGGGCTTCAAATTGAGCTTCTGTAGTTTTGAAAAACAATACCACTTCAGAATCTTCTACAATCTCCCCCTTCCAACGGTAAATAGATTGCATGGTTGGAATGATGTTTGCACAGGCTGCTAATCGCTTTTCTATCGCAGTTTTGCCGATTTCTTGAGCTTGTTGAACACTTGAACAGGTACAATACACAAAAAGAGTTTGCATAGATAAAACCAAAATTGCCGTATTTCTAAATTTTAGTTAACTTTATCGTTCTAAATGTTTTTTGATAGCTTATCCAAAAACATTCTTTAGCGAGAGTGGCGGAATTGGTAGACGCGCTAGATTTAGGATCTAGTACCTAGCGGTGTAGGGGTTCGAGTCCCCTCTCTCGTACCACATCTTTTCAGAATGAATGTAACATTCCACCTTTAAATAGTACACAATTCCGTGAACATTACAGTTAACGACCTTTCCTCTGTTGATAAAGAAATCATCCTCACAGCAACAAGAGAAGAATTAGCGCCTGCATTTGATAAAGCGTACAAAAAATTTAGCAAACAAGTTAATCTCCCCGGGTTCAGAGCCGGTAAAGCTCCTCTAGATTTAATCAAAAAACGTTATGGCCGAGATATCGAACTCGATGAAGTTCGCAATTATGTACTCGACGTTTACAATGATAAGATTCTCGAAGAATACAAGCCTATGGGCGAAAGCGACTTCAAAGAAGTGAGCTGGGAAAATGATCAATTAAAAGCGGTAATCCTTGTAGGTATTGAACCAAAATTTGAGTTAGTCGACTTATCAAGCATTGAAATTGATCGCATGATTTATGACGTTAGCGACGACGATGTAAACAAAGAAATTGATTACTTACTCGAAAAAGAAGGTACATGGAACGTTGTTGAACAGGCTGCAACTGAGGATAGTTTGATTGTAGCAGATGTTTTCAGCAAAGATCATGATGGCAATTTAATTGATGGCGATGTGGATCCTGATCAGGAATTTAACTTGCGCGACCCCAAAAATGCGGAGTATAAGCCATTTTTATTAGGTAAAGTTGCCGGTGATGAAGTAGATGCGGAAATTAAACATGGTGACCATGCTCACTTATACAAATTGGTCATCAAATCAGTTAAAGCACTAACTAAGCCTGAGCTTTCAGAAGAATTAATTGAAAAATTCAGTAACGGTCAGTACAAATCTGAAGAAGATTATCGTGCATTTTTAAAGAGCCGCGTACAGGAATATTATGACCAAACCGCAGAAACCATGCTTAAAAATGAGTTATCTGACGCTTTGGTAAATGCACACGAATTTGAGGTTCCGGAAACCTTGCAAACCATGCTCATTAAGCGTTACTTGGATGATATGCGTCAACGCTACAACATCAAACAAGAATTAGATTTTCAAGCGTATCGCTCCATGTACACTGAAAAAGCAATAAAAGACGCTAAATGGTATTTTATCAACCAAAAATTAGCTGAAAAATTTGCTGCTGATATTGAATTAAACGAGGCTGATGTTGATGCCTTCTTGGAAAAACAAGCCTTACAAATGGGATATCCGGTTGAAATTCTTAAAAACGCATACGCTTCAAATCCCGGTGAATTAGAAAATTTAAGACTTCAAATTCGTGAAGAAAAAGTGTATGATAAAGCTCTCGAAATCGTTAAAATAAACGATCTCAGTAAAGAAGCTTATCAAGAAAAACACAACCCGAAGTCTGAATAAGACCTATGCAACACAAACAGCCCCTTATTGACACCAACTACGGCGGTTTAACGGAACTGCAAAGCAATTTAATCCCTATGGTTATTGAAACCACAAACCGTGGGGAACGCGCTTATGATATTTATTCTCGTCTTTTAAAAGATCGAATTATCATTTTAGGTACTCCGATTAATGATGCTATTGCAAGTAATGTAATTGCACAAATGCTCTTTTTAGAATCGGAAGACCCCGAAAAAGACATCTATTTATACATCAATAGTCCAGGTGGCGTTGTAAGTTCCGGATTGGCGATTTATGATACCATGCAATACGTTAAATGCGATGTGGCTACAATTTGTATTGGGATGGCAGCTTCCATGGGAGCGATTCTATTAACAGCCGGAGCTAAAGGAAAACGTTCAGTGTTGCCGAACTCTCGTGTCATGATTCATCAACCGATGGGTGGAACTCAGGGTCAGGCTTCAGATATTGAAATCGAAGCTCGAGAAATTATTCGTACCAAAAAAACCTTGAACGAAATTTTAGCAAATCACTCAGGTCATACCGTTGAAGAAATTGAACGCGATTCTGACCGTAATTACTGGTTAGATGCCAATGAAGCATTAACCTATGGTTTAGTTGACCGCCTATTAGAGCGTAAACCTAAAAGCAAATAATGTCGAATAGAGATCAACACATTCACTGTTCCTTTTGTGGTCGCTCCAGTTTTGAAGTATCAAGCATGGTTGCAGGGCCCGACGTATATATTTGCGACCGTTGTATTGCTGATGCAAATGCAATTGTTGAGCAAGAATTAGCAGCTAAATCCAAACGTCGTTCATCACAATACAAACCGGTTTCTAAACCCGTCGAAATTAAAGCCAAATTGGATGAATACGTAATTGGTCAAGACCACGCTAAAAAGACTTTGTCTGTTGCCGTATATAACCACTACAAACGGGTAAACTTAGGGTTATCTCGTTCTATTGATGAAGTAGAAATTGAGAAAAGTAATATCTTGCTTTTAGGACCTACAGGTTCAGGTAAAACCTTATTGGCTCGAACATTAGCCTCTATTATCGATGTGCCTTTTACAATTGCCGATGCTACTGCATTAACAGAGGCCGGATATGTAGGCGAAGATGTTGAAAGCATACTATCCAATTTGTTACAACAAGCCGATTACGATTTAGATCGTGCTCAGCGAGGTATCATTTATATTGATGAGATCGATAAAATTGCTCGTAAAAGTGATAATCCTTCCATAACCCGTGATGTATCCGGTGAAGGAGTTCAACAAGCTTTATTAAAAATGCTTGAAGGAACAACGGCAAATGTTCCTCCTAAAGGCGGGCGTAAGCATCCTGAACAACAGTTCATTCAAGTAAACACCAAAAACATTTTATTCATTGTTGGTGGCGCCTTTGATGGACTAGCAGAGATTATTTCCCGAAGACTTTCTGTTTCAACGATGGGATTTCATACGCAGGAGCAGGTTAAATACGATAAAAACGATCCTGAAATTTTCACCTATGTTGAACCAGAAGATTTACAGCGTTTTGGATTGATTCCTGAGCTTATAGGTCGCTTACCGGTTATTTCCGGATTGCATGAGCTCGATCAAAAAGCCATGATTCAAATTTTAACTGAACCTAAAAATGCCATTACCAAACAATATCAACGCTTGTTTGAAATGGAAAATGTAACGCTCGAGTTTGAAGAATCCGCTTTAAAAGCAATTGTGGAAAAAGCCCTCGAACGCAAAACCGGTGCTCGTGGATTACGTTCTATCATGGAAAAAGCTATGTTGGATATCATGTTCACTCTTCCAACACTAAGCAATGTTGAACGTTGCATTATTACCGAAGCAACGATTCGGGAACAAGCCCCACCCATGTATGTTAAGCGAAAAGCAACTGCATAAAAAAGCCCGGAAATCCGGGCTTTTTTTGTTTTATTGAGCTTTGAACTTGTTCAAAAAATCTCGCATATCCTGAATTAAGAGTCCGAGTTCGTTTCGCAATTCAAATAATCGGGTGTAAAGAGCCGGATATTCGCGTTCGGTGATAATTCCATCGTTTTTTAGCACTCGAATCAACTCCAATGCTTTATTCGCATGTTTTATAGCTCGCTTACAATATGTGATAATTGCACCAATATAGGTTACTTCCTCATGGTTGAACGCCAGTGCACCGGCTATTCGTGACGTTGTTTGAACCACTTCCTGCATAAAATCGAGATAGGTTTGCGAAAGTAAGGCATCAGGGTACTCGATAGAACGTTTTAAAAAGTACAAACTAATTTCCCTCGACTCATCATAGACAAAATAAGTATCAAAAGGGTCTGTTTCTTGCCAATACGCTTCTATGATCTCTTCATCAGTCAGACTTTCTTTCCATTCTTCCCCTTCATCGAGATCGTCATCTTCTAACTCTTCAAACAACTCTAAATCTTCTCCGGGATCGAAGATATAGGCGTCCGTTTCTTCGTCGGACTCACCTTCTAATGGTTCATAGGTTAGGAAAATATCTTCGTCCACATCATCATCTTCCCCAAGTTCGTCAACATCGTCGGGGAAATAGGCTTCTTCGTAGGAAAGTTCATCATCAATGTAGCTTTCCAATGCCGATTCTACATCTTCATATTCTTTGAGAAAACGCAACCAAACCGGTTCGCTTTCGCCCCAGGAACTGTTTACAAACAATTTTCGCTTTCCGGAAATTCGCTCCATTTCATTCAGATGAGCTTCCCAGCGATGTTCATCCCATAAAGATTCCATAGAAAGAGGTTTAGTTGATGTGAGTTTATGAAAATAGTATCTAAAAAAAGAATCCCTTTTTTAAAGGGATTCTAATACGCCAACAATAATTTTAGTCATTTTGGGTTGCGCCACATCAGCAGCGGCTAGAATATCTGCCATAGCTACGGGTTCGAGTGCATCAGGGAAACACTCATCGGTAATTACGCTAAAACCAAGTACTTTCATACCGCCATGAACCGCAGCAATAACTTCAGGAACGGTGCTCATTCCAACTACATCAGCACCTAAACCACGTAAAAAACGATATTCGGCCTTAGTTTCGAGATTAGGCCCGGTAACTGCTACGTACACACCGTGATGCATACGAATAGCATTTGACAAGGCTACTTTTTCAGCTAATTCAATTAAATCGAGGCTGTACGGCTCGCTCATATCGGGAAAACGCGGTCCGATTTCATCATCGTTAGGACCAATTAATGGATTGTCGCCCAATAGGTTGATGTGGTCGTTTATACACATTACATCACCGCGACGGAAAAGTGGATTCATTCCACCTGCAGCATTTGATACAATCAGTGTTTTTGCTCCATTTGCTTGTAAAACTCTCAATGGAAACACAATTTGTTGCATGCTATAGCCTTCATAGTAATGAAAACGACCTTGCATAGCTACTACTTTTTTTCCACCTAAGGTTCCAAAAAGTAACCGACCTGCATGGCTTTCCACCGTAGAGGTTGGGAAATGTGGAATTTGGTCGTATGGGATTTCCGTTTCAATAGTAATTTGCTTTACCAAGTCACCTAAACCGGTTCCCAAAATCACTAAAAATTCGGGGCGAGCATCCGTTTTAGATTGAATAAATTGTAAGGCTTCGGCACGTTTAGCTCTGAATTGAGCTACAGTATCAAACGATTTCATACGTTTAGTTTCGTTAGTGATTAATCTAATTGATCGATGATAGCATCCACATCGTCCATACCCGGTACAATCGGACTATCTTCTCGAGTGATTTGCTGTTTTAACTTAGTTGAGCTTGCCATTCGTTCTCTATTTGGCACTTTTGTTTGCTCAGAATTTGATTCTTGATCTTCGCGGGGCAATTGGTACAAGCCTGAATCATCGCGATTAAATGCATTTAAAGATTCATTAGCCATTTCCAAATATGAGCGGATACCACGAATAATTTCCTCACGTCGATCGAGTAAACGAATTACACTTTGGCGAACATGTTGCCGCTGTTGACGTGCTTCCCGTAGCATATTTTCAGCTTCCATTTCGGCTTTTTCTACCCGACTGCGGGCTTCCTTTTTTGCTTGTTCGATACGCTGTGTAGCCGAATCTTTAGCCGTTTGCAACGTTTCGTGTAAAGCTGACTCCACTCGCTCATAATGATGAAGGCGCTCCTGTAATCGTTGAATGGTATTTTCCAACTCACGATTTTTACCCACCAAATGCTCCCATTCAGTGGCCATAACGCTTAAAAAGGCGGTTACTTCACCAACATCGTAACCCCGAAGTGTACGTTCAAATTTCTGTTGCTTTATTTCGAGTGCAGTAAGTTTCATACGTTTTTTCGACTCAGATCAGAAGTGAAGATTAGTCGGGAATCTAAAGGCTTTACACAAAAAAACCCAAGCCGGAATTGATTTTTCCAACTTGGGTGCAAATATACAGATTCCCTGTGCAGTGATTTATTTTTTCTCGCCTAACATGTTTTTTAAGCGTGTAGTTTCTTTGTTACTATCTATATCGGGTTGTTGCAAACTCTCCTGTTTTTTGGATTGTGCCGGTATGTGGAGCGAATCAGTTGATTTTTTCTGATCCAGGGCATCTAAACGCTGAAAAACTTGCTTTTTAAATTGAATGTAATCCTCAAAAAATTTCTCGTTTAATGCGTTCGAACCTGATTTTCTATCGATCCATTTATCTACAATTTTAAAAACGGAGGTCATTGCTGTGAGTAGAATTGCAGCCCCGCTTCCAATAGCAATAATGGCAACAACCATTTCCTCGCCGGTCATATCTGTTCCTTTTATTTGGTGAAAAACATTGAATTATGCTTTATTTCGGCGGTCTGTATCGTAGTTACTTGCCGAATTGTTTCGTTCGCCCCAAACATCGTCTGTATCGGCAGTTACAATTGCTTCAAGATGCTGAATGCGTTCTTTTAAATGAGCAAGTTCTTCTTTCGCATTACTCAGCTCTTTCTCGATTGTTGATTTCCTAACCATATTTCTGGTTTTTATGTAATCAAAAAACAACATGGCGGTTAAAAATGCCGACATAAAAAGTAAAAACTGAAACATGGCTTCTCCTTAAATCAGGGTAAAATTGCTGATTTCTTCTTAATTGAACAAGTTTGATTTACTCATTGTAACTCCGGTGACCAAATAAAGCCGTTCCAACTCGAATCATGGTAGCCCCTTCCTGTATGGCCACTTCCAGGTCGGCGGTCATTCCCATTGAAAGTTCTGTTAAATGAATGTTTTCGGATTGCACCTCATGTTTGTAAAGCTTCAGCAAATCTGCAAGTAGTTTGAATTGAGGTCTCACCTGCTCAGGTTCGGCTTCGAGCGAAGCAATTCCCATTAATCCACGCAAATGAACATGCGGACAATCCTTCATTTTCTTAAAGAATTCAGGTAATTCATCCGGTTCACATCCGCTTTTTTGGTCTTCATCGCTGATATTCACCTGTACTAATACATGTACAATCCGGTTGAGTGGTTTTAAGCGTTTTTCAAGCTCATCTAAATAGCTCACCTTCGAAATCGAGTGAATCCAATTTACTCTAGGAGCCAAATATTTAATTTTATTGGATTGCATTGCCCCAATCATGTGCCATTCGATATCAGGCTTTTCGAATTCTTCCCATTTACCAACCATCTCCTGAACTTTATTTTCTCCAAAAGCACGTTGACCCAACTCATAAAAGTCTATAACTGCTTGCACAGGATGCGTTTTACTTACTGCAATTAACCGAATATCAGCCGGATTTCTACCACTATCCAAAGCTGCTTGTTTGATTCTTTGTTGAAGATGATTTAGGCGTTCCGCGTACGTTTCCATCATTATTGGTTTACTAATTTTTGAATTTCCATTCCTTTTAAAACTACCCAAAAAACGCTATATTTCCATCCTTGCAACTTTTTGAGATGATTTATAATACAAAAACTCATTATTGCTCTGTGACACCGGCCCGGGGAGGGGCTAAGCGCTTAAGGTTATGATGATAACCGTGCGTCATATCACAGAATTCCTTGAACATCGGGCTCTTCCGAGTTTAAAACTTTCCTACGACAATGTAGGCTTACAAACAGGCAGTTTTGACGCATCAATAACCGGCATTTTAACCACTATCGATTTAACGGATGCCGTAATTGATGAAGCTATTGCAAAAAAAGCTAATTTGATAATTGCTCATCATCCATTGATATTCCCCCATATTGCTGCTATAAATACCGATTCTGAAAACGGTCGTTTATTGATCAAGCTTATCAAAAATGATATCAATCTTTTTGTTAGCCATACCAATTTAGATTCTATTCGTGGTGGAGTGTCCTTTGTTTTAGCAGAAAAGCTCGGTTTGCAATCGCTTGATTTTTTAGCTCCGGCAGAAAGTTTTCTTCAAGAACTATTTATCAAATTTCCGATCGAATCTGGGTCAATTGTATCAAAAAGCTTACAAGCTTATTCACAAGCTATACATTATCAATCGAGACACATCGAAAATAAATCTGAGTTTGTTCAACTGATTGTTCAGGAGTCTTTTGTTCGTGAAATGTTGAAAACCTTAAAACAAGTTGCTGGCTTAGAACTCATCAAACAACAAACTACAATCAGGAATCCGGAATTTGGGTTTGGAGCAATTGGTGAATTACCTGTAAGTAAGCCATTTGATACCGAATCGTTTTTAACCTTTGTAAGTGAACAGCTCGGTGTTTCTACCTTTCGATTTTCAGGTTCACGTAAACAAATAAAACGCATAGCAGTTTGTGGTGGCTCAGGTGCTAATCTGCTTAAACAAGCTATTCAACAAAAAGCGGATGCTTACATAACCGCCGACATTAAATATCACGATTATTTTGTACCCAATTCTGACCTTCTGTTTTTAGATATAGGTCATTACGAGACTGAACATTTTATAGCAGAATCTCTTCAACGATTACTTACCAAATCGTTTTCGCAGGTTCCGATATTCAAAACGGAGATGAACACCAATCCTATGCAGGTGTTTGTTCATCCCAAGAATGGAATTAAAACAAACCTATCAAAATCAAAAAAAGCCCAATAATACTTATGGAAGACGTGTTACAAAATCTGGCAAACCTTCAATACATTGATTCACGCATCGACGAAATTGCTCGTTTACGTGGGGATTTACCTGAAGAAATCGCCGATATTGAAATGGACATTGCTCGCCTAGAGAATCGTTTAAAAAACCTTCAACAAGAATCAATTGATCTAAAAAAAGAAGGCAAAATTTTAAGTGGTGATGTGGACGAAGCCAAACTACTCGTTGATAAATACGAGAAACAGCAAATGACAGTGCGCAACAATCGTGAATACGATGCCTTAACCAAGGAAATCGATTCACAAAAACAGCGTATTGAAAATGCACTATCTCGATTAGATGAAATCGAGATTCTTTTTGGCGAAAATGAGCGTCAAATTTTTGATACTCAAGACGCTTTAGCCGAAACACAAGAAATTTTAGCTCAAAAAGAAAAAGAACTTGGCAAGCTAAAAGAACAAACCAAAGCAGAAGAAACGGAGTTGTTGAAAAAACGTGAAGAAGCTGCAAAAAAAGTTGGTGATCGTTATCTTCGAAATTACGAACGCTTGCGTAGTGGTTACAAAAATGGAATGGTTGTTGTACCTATGGAACGTGGCGCTTGTTTAGGCATGATGCTCACACCACAAGTTCAGGTTGAAGTGCGTAAGAAAAATCGCATCATTATTGATGAATCATCAGGCCGTATTGTGGTTGATGCCAGCTTTTTCGAAATAGCAGAAAAAGAGTTTAAAGCTTCTTTTAAATAACTGCTTGTTCTTTGATTATTTAACATCGCATACGGGTAATCGCGCTTTGGGAAACCAAGGTGAGGAAAGTCCGGACACCAACAAGCACCGTGCTTCCTAACGGGAAGGCGTTCCGCGCACAGCCGGGGCGACAGAAAGTGCAACAGAAAATAAACCGCCACGACTTGTCGGGGTAAGGGTGAAATGGTGAGGTAAGAGCTCACCGCATTGATGGTAACATCAGATGGCAAGGTAAACCTCACGGGGTGTAAGACCAAATAGGGTCGTAAGTGCCGCTTGTCGCGCTACGCGGCCGGGTAGGTTGCAAGAGCTAATTAGTGATAATTAGCCTAGATAAATGATTACCTCACTCTTAGGAGTGAACAGAATCCGGCTTACAGTATGCGATGCTGTGCTTTTATTGGGCTTAAACCCGTTTAGCTTCTGCTAAACGGGTTTTCTTTTTTGTAAGTGTTGAATCGGATTTTAAATGAACGACTTTTTTTAGACCTCTGTTTACTGCTTAAATTCAATTTCTCATTGTATGAAACTCCATTGTATTGTCATTCTACTTAGCCTCATTGCTTTTATGCCCAACGATTCTAATCCTTCCAAAGAGAGCAAACGTCATCACACCAAAGATGGATTTATCAACAATTATCCTATAGAACAACACGGTTTCGGTTCATTATTAAAATGGCAGTTCAGTAGTATAGGTGAGGATCGTAAAATATTGGCCTTTCCTCTTGAATCGAATAACCCGGAATGGATTCGAAAGAATATCACCGAACCAACCATTACGTGGATTAACCACTCCACATTTTTAATTCAAATGGATGGTGTGAATATTTTAACAGATCCCATTTTTTCTGAACGATGTTCACCAGTTCAGTGGGCCGGACCAAAACGTACCACTCCCGTTGGTTTGCAGTTAAACGAGTTACCACCCATTGATTTTATTATCATTTCGCATGACCATTACGACCACTTAGATACTGGAACTGTTGAACAATTAGAAGCTCAACAAAAAGATAATCCGCCAACTTGGTTTGTTCCTCTTGAAGTAAAAAAACGACTGATAGAATGGGGTGCAAAAGATGTAGTTGAGCTTGATTGGTGGGACTCGCAACAGCATTCTGGTGTAGACATTCATTGTGTTCCGGCACAACATTTTAGTGGCCGCTCCCTAACTGATAGAAATTCAACATTGTGGGCGGGATGGGTACTCATAAAAAATGATAAACGATTTTTCTTTGCGGGTGATACCGGTTATTCACCCGATTTCAAAGAAATTGGAAAACGACTTGGTCCATTCGATGTATCCTTTATCCCAATAGGAGCATATAATCCTCGTTGGTTTATGCGCGGCGTGCATGTTGACCCCTACGAAGCCATTGATATACATAAAGATGTTCAATCCAAACTTTCCATAGGTATGCATTGGGGAACCTTCTCCCTAGCTGATGAAGACATGGATGAACCACCTCGCGCCCTTAAAGACGGCTTACAAAAAGCGGGCATTCCGGAAAACCACTTTCTAATCTTGAAAAACGGCCAAATGTTGAATCTGACTGCTTTTTTTGAGGGTAAAGAAAACATCAAATAATTTTTTTGAAGGTCTTGTTTTGCCTTAACTTTAGCGATGCCATTTCGAATCAATTATCAGACTAAACGAAAACTTGCACGCATAAGTGTGTTAGTGCAAACGACTTGGCGCAACTGGAGATTAAACTATCAGTTTTTAAAAGGTGATTTATACGATTTTAGTCAATCGGCTAATCCCTACATACGAACAGCATCTTTTAGCTTAATAATTCTTGCATTAATAACGGTATTAATTCCAGTATTATTTCAATCAATAATTGATGTTGATGCTGTACTAGAATGGCTTGAACCTCTTGTACTCCTAAGTTTTGGTAGTCTTTTTATTTTCAGATCAGGTATTGAGCCTCAACCGTTTCAGTTTATCAAATCAAGGAAATTCGAGGCCTTTGCTGCATTATTTGCCATTATTTTAGGTTTCGAAATCGTATTCGATGGTGGCATCATCAGCTATATACAATTGGAGCATTGGGGTATTCCACACCCAAAACATTTCACCCTATTACTTGTTGAGTATTATCTCATTGTTTTAATAATTATTAAAGTAATCCAATACACACCCGTTGTAATTGCCAATAATAAAAATCCAGCTCGCTTAGTTCTAAGTAGCTTTTTAGGCTTCATTATATTTGGGGCGTTACTATTAATGCTTCCTGTTGCAACCATAAATAACCAAGGACTTTCCTTTATTAATGCTTTATTTATGTCGGCGAGTGCGGTTTGTGTAACCGGTTTAGCTGTAGTTGACCCTGCAACACAACTTAGTTTCTTTGGGCAGATTGTTTTACTCATACTCATTCAAATCGGTGGAATTGGAGTAATCACCTTTGCTACTTTTTTAGCTATGTATATTTCAGAGCAACTTGGAGTTTCTGAACGTCATATTTTACAAGAAGTTGTGGGGCAAGAAGATGTTAGAGCTGTGGCAAAAACTCTAAAACGTATTGTTCTAGTTACGTTCACGTTTGAGTTTATTGGTGCAATTAGTTATTTCATAAGTTGGTCTGAAGAAATTCCAAATACATCAACCCGACTATTCTTTAGTATTTTCCACTCTATCTCTGCGTTCTGCAATGCAGGATTCTCTCTTTTTTCCAATAGTTTAGCAGACACGTTTAATGCCACTTCATGGGACATTAACCTCACAACGATGATTTTAATTGTTTTTGGTGGTTTGGGTTTTACAAGCATTACTGAACTCCTTTTAAAAATAAAGCCTATCGATGGAAGGCCTTGGAGAATTAGTGCCTACAGTAAAATCGTATTTCGCATGACGGCTTTTCTGATTGGCCTAGGATTCATCTTCATATTGTTAACAGAGTGGAATCAAGCGCTAGAAGGATTCTCTTGGATTGATAAAGTACAATTCGCTTTATTTCAAAGTATCACAACCCGGACAGCAGGTTTTAATACCCTTGATATTTCGTCGTTAAGTGTGGCTACAACGCTATTTATGATGACATTAATGAGTATTGGAGGGTCGCCATCATCAACTGCCGGTGGTATTAAAACAACTACTGCCTATGTGTTATTTGCTGCAATGATTGCCAATATTAAAGGAAAACAACGCCTTGAAATCGCTCATAGAACCATACCCAACAGTGTTGTTTTTCGTGCAATTAGTGTGCTTTTTTTGGCGATAATAACTTCTTTAGTTTCTGTTGTCATTTTAAGTATCACCGAACCATTTTCATTTTTAGATATTTTATTTGAGCAAATCTCAGCTTTTATGACCGTAGGACTTTCACGTGGAATTACAGCTGACTTAAGCACTTGGGGAAAACTAGTTATTGTTTTTTCTATGTTTATTGGCAGAGTTGGTCTCTTAACATTTGCCGTAGCTTTTGCAAATAAAGCAGATTCACAGAATTATTCTTATCCTGAAGAAAATATCCCCGTAAACTAAACCTCAATGAAAAACAAACATTTACAAGTAGCTGTTATTGGTCTGGGCGCTTTTGGAAAAGCCCTTGTAAAATCTTTGGCTAAACAAGGTGCTGATGTTATAGCCGTTGATAAGCGCATGGATTATGTTGATGAGCTCAAATTTGTTACCAAACAAGCCATTTGTTTCGATGCAACTGATATTAAACAACTTAGAATGCATGGGTTAACCGAAGTTGATGTTGCGGTGATTGCAATTGGTGAAGCGTTTGAGCCCGTTGTTATAGTTGCCATGGAACTACTGAATGCCGGTGTTAAAGAAGTGTATGCGCGCGCCAATTCAGATGTTCAGGAACAAATTTTAAAACGTATCGGCATTACTGAGGTAATCCATCCGGAACGTCAGGTTGGAGAACGCATGGGCATCACTCTTCATAGGCGAGGGATGAAAGATTTGTTAGAACTAGGGGAAGGTCTTTCAGTTATTGAAATATTAGTTCCTAAATCGATGCATGGGTACACCTTAGCAGAATTAGAATTACGTAAACGTTTTGGGGTAAACGTTCTAACTGTTAATCGTCCATTTCAAACAGAAAACACTGAAACTGTTGAGTATAAATCTCTTGGCTTTGTAGAGCCTACCACAAAGTTGCAGAAGGGCGATAAAATGGTAGTCTTAGGTGGAATAAATGAATGTGCTAAATTGGTTGAATTGGATTAAATCTTGACATCTTGTGCACGCATTCTTGCAAAATAATCCTTTGCTGCTGCCATCACTTTTGGTGATAAAATTAACGCGGAGGTCATTGTTGGAATAGCCATTAAAGCGTACATGCCATCAATTAGATTTACAACGGCATCGATAGAAGCTATAGCACCAAAAACAACCGTTGCTACATAAAAATAGTTGAAGTACTTCGAGCGGTCGGCACCAATCAAGTAGCTTAAACATTTTGTTCCGTAATACGAGTAAGTAAATAAAGAACTCATTGCAAAAGTGAGTACACTCAACACCAATAAGTACGTACCCCAACCGGGTAAAGCTGTTTCAAAGGCACGCGCTGTTAAGGTAACGCCATTAGTGTCGCTCGTTTGCCAAACACCAGTAGAAAGTATGGCAAGTGCGGTCATCGTGCACACTAACAACGTATCTATAGCAGGACCCATCATACCCACCAAACCTTCACGAATGGGTTCTTTAGTTTTTGCAGCACCATGTGCCATAGACTCAGTACCAATTCCTGCTTCATTTGAAAAAGCTGCACGTCGAACACCGGTAATAATTAAAGCGCCTACGGCACCGCCCATTACGGCTTCACCCGTAAAAGCATCGGTAACAATCATCGCAAAAATTGAGGGAACTGTTTCCCAATGCTGCCCGATAATGAGAAGCACACTAATACAGTAAATGATTACCATAAAAGGAACCAAGCGAGATGCAACAGAACCAATTCGTTTGATTCCTCCAAAAATCACCAGGGAAACCAATACCGATAAGACTAAACCGATTACTAAGTCGCCCATAAAATGATTGTTTGCATCCACCACTTGGTTGGGAACTAAAACAATATCTCGAATAACTTGTGTTAATTGATTGGATTGAAAAATCGGAAGCGGTCCAAATAAACCGGCCACAGCAAATAAATAGGCTAAGGGTTTCCAGGCTTTTCCCAAACCCTCCTGCACCACATACATAGGGCCACCCTGAACATCACCATTAGAATCTTTACCACGATACATAATGGCCAAGGAACACGTAAAAAACTTGGTTGCCATTCCAAAAAATGCCGAAACCCACATCCAAAACAAGGCACCGGGACCTCCCATAACGATGGCAACAGCTACTCCACTGATATTTCCCATTCCAACGGTTGAAGCCATATGACTCATTAAGGCTTGAAAATGATTGATGTCACCCGGGTCGTCAGGGTCATCGTATTTACCTTGAAGCACTTTTATGGCATGGCCAAAATAGCGAAAGGGTAAAAAGCGAGAGTAAAACATGAAAAAGATACCACCGCCAAGCAATAAAATTAAAAGGGGCATTCCCCATGCATAAGAGCTGAATGCGGCTAAAAATTGGTTAAGTGCTTCCAAATTATTTCAGGTTGATGACAGGTAATTTGCAGAAATTTAGGCATTTAAATGAACTAAAGGGGCTTTTTTACTGATTTTGATAATTTGGACCAGCCGATTTTCGAACTCATCAATCACTGCGTAACATTTCTTCACCATTTGATAATCTCCAAACAATGAGCGAAACCTTGAATTGATTGTATATTTCGTTTTGCTTCTGTTTTCAAAAACAGGCATCTTTGCTAGCTAAAAAAGCGCTTCCAATACAAAATATGACAAAAATTGCTCGAGGTCTAACACCCTTTCTTACACATCTGATAGACTATGCAGGGATGTTTCCGCCCGCAAAACTAGACTTTACGACTGCATTTTCGAATTACCTGGACTATCAATTGGATAAGGACGCATGGATGATGGAGCGATTCGTGTTTCCGATTCAATCTTCACAAAACATTGATGCTTTTTCTCAGCGTTTAAAAACACATCCGAAAACAGTTCCTTTAACTGTACTTCCAGTTCAACAAGCTGAATACACCGATTATTTGAATCAATTTCACCATGATGTGGAAGAGTTGGTTCGAGCGATTGAACCTTTTCGTATAGATGCCCGATATTTTGAGTGCAAACTTCCGTTATCTGTTCAACAATCCACCCAAAATGAAGTTCACCTTTTCATCAGTCAACTTTTGTCCATTTCAAGTAATGCAGGTATTCAAGAACCCCGATTTTTTATTGAGTTAAGTTTGCAGCAAGATTGGAAATCAACACTCGAAACACATATTCCTTTATTAAAAAGCCATGCTTTAAGCAATCAGTTGGGTTTTAAACTCCGTTGTGGTGGCATCACCGCCGACGCCTTTCCTGATGCTGAACTAATAGCTCATGCCATTTATTTGTGCAAAAAAGTTGAACTTCCCATTAAGTTCACCGCAGGATTGCACCATCCGATACGTCACTACAATGAGTCAGTCCAAACAAAAATGTATGGGTTTTTTAATGTATTTGGCGCCTCTATTTTGGCTTACGCTTATCCTTTAAGTATTACTGAAATACAGGAAATTTTATTGGATGAAAAACCTGAACACTTTGTTTTTAATGAGTCTGGCATGCAATGGCGAGAGCTTTCTGTAAATACACATCAACTAAATCAGGCGCGGGAGTTATTTTGCACAAGTTATGGCAGTTGCAGTTTTGATGAACCGCGTGAAGATCTACACACCTTACATTTACTTTAATTATGATACGCTTAGAAGACACCTGGAAACCGAACTTGGTTTCTTTTATTGAATCTGCTCAGGGTTCACTTTTTCCTATTCAACATCTTCCCTTGGGAATTTTTAAACCACAAATGGATGGAAACTATCGTGTTGGGGTTGCTATTGGGGATTTTGTTCTCGATTTAGCTATGCTTGATGATTATGGATTGTTCGATGAGTATTCCTGGGCAAGAAAAAAAATGTTTAACCGCTTAACACTTAATCGGATTATGGCTTTAGGACGCAATGCTTCGCAGGAAATCCGCTGCCGATTGGTTGAATTGTTGTCTATAGATAATGCAGAGTTACGTGATCATGAAGAACTACGTTCGCATGCCTTTCATCGCATGGAAGATGTAACCATGAATTTACCGGTAGATATTGGAGACTACACCGATTTTTACTCATCAAAAGAGCATGCTACCAATGTTGGTATCATGTTTAGAGGTAAAGACAACGCACTGCAACCCAACTGGTTACACTTACCTGTCGGATATCATGGAAGAGCAAGCACAGTTGTAAAATCAGGTACGTCGATTGTGCGTCCATCCGGACAAACAAAAGCTGATTCTGCCGAGAAACCTAGTTTTGGACCTTCTCGTTTGTTGGATTTTGAGTTAGAAATGGGCTTTTTTGTAGGAACTCCAAACAAATTAGGCGAACCCATTTCTATGCAAGATGCTGAACATCATATTTGGGGAATGGTGATTGTTAACGATTGGAGTGCCCGTGATATCCAAAAATGGGAATATGTTCCACTTGGACCCTTCTTAGCCAAAAATTTCGCAACATCTATATCTCCTTGGGTTGTTACCATGGAAGCTCTAGAGCCGTTCCGGGTTAAAGGACCTATACAAGACCCACAACCACTATCATACTTACAAACTCAAAGCGCTCAAGCTTTTGATATTCAATTGGATGTGCAATTAAAAACTCCGGCAGCATTAACATTTGAAAGTATTTCTAAATCAAACTTCAAGTATTTGTATTGGAGTATGGCTCAACAACTTGTACATCATACGGTAACGGGATGTGCTATGCGAACCGGTGACTTATTGGCTAGCGGAACAATCAGTGGACCTACACCTGATTCATACGGTAGTTTATTGGAACTTACCTGGCGTGGAGAAAATCCGCTAAAATTATCTACCGGTGAAGAACGTACTTTCTTGCGAGATGGTGATGTACTCAAAATGACAGCATTTTGCGCAAACGAATACTACAAAATCGGATTTGGCGAAGTTGTAGGTGAAATTCTTCCTGCTGTCTCATTCGAATAATGATTAAAAAAAAGCCGAATTTTATCCAAATTCGGCTTTTGAGATGAGTTATAATAAAATTAGTCGAGTTGTGTAAGGGTTATCGAGCCGCCTGAGGTTCTTAAATTCACTTTACTTCCACCACCACGCACTCTTCCGGAAAGTTCATCTTTTTCCGTAGTTCCGGAAAAGTCTGTTAATCGAGATGTTACTCTACTTGCATATGCATTGATGTCAAAACCTTCATAACCTGGGAGTTGCAAATTAATGTTACCACCTGAGGTTTTTAAATCGCAACTCTTATTTAAACCGGTTATGGTTCCGGAGATATTGCCACCACTTGTTTTTCCTTCAACAGTACCTGAAACACGATTTAACGAGATATTACCGCCACTCGTTTTGAACTGTAAATCTCCGGCGGCTTGCGTTAGTTCGATGTGCCCACCCGACGTGGAAGCTTTTAATAAGCCTTCAAAATAGGTTAAACGAATGTGACCTCCGGATGTAGAAACGTCTACATTCCCGGCTACATCTTCACAGGTTATATGTCCACCACTTGTTTTAGCAAGCAAATTTCCTTCAACACCCATCATGGTGATATGTCCTCCACTCGTTTTCAAATCAGCCTGCACTTCTTTAGGCGTATAAACCACAAAGTGAATACTGTAATTATCATCCCAACTCATATATCCAAAACCGCCGTTACGTTTAGCAATGGCTTGAACCGTGTTGCCCATTTTTTGAATGGAGATAGTGTAGTCATCTAAGTCAACGTCACCCTCTTGAAAACTTTGATTGCCTTTTCGAACATACATTTCTACCACTATGGCATCATTATCACCTTTACCTAAGTGAATGTGACCACCACTTGTTTGAACTTCGAGACGTGCTGAACCATTAGCTGTAAAACGTTCTACTTTAAAAGGTTTACCTAATTCAGGTTGTGCATAAGCTGAGACAATTGAAGCAGCTAAGAAAAGTAGGGCAAATACTATTTTTTTCATCGTTTTAGAGATTAATGGACTGATAACGCAGAGTTACGCAATCAAAAACAAAAGGTTATTAAAATTTTCTCACCAATTGTAAGTGCCTGGCATACCTTTGTAAGGTCCAATGATATTGGAAGTAATCCATCCGCCAAAAAATTCTCCCGGCTGTGGAATCACTAATTCACCATTTACATAACAAGCATCCATTTTATGAGCAAAATATGCGATATAACCTTTTAAAGCTTCATAACCCGGGTTTGGCTTTGGGAAATACCAAGCTGCATAATTACTTCTCTTTTGATCAACAGCGATATCATAAAACTTGATACAACCTTTGTAGGCACAATATGCATCACGCACTTTACGAAACAGAACGGTGTGGTCTACATCATCCGGTGGAAAAAAATAAACCGGAGGGTGGCTTGTTTCTAACACGCGAAGAGCATTACTTGTTTTGGCGATTAACTTACCGTTAAACTCAACTAAAAGTTCGCCTTCAAAGGGCACAACAATCGGTGGACGCGGATACGACCAAACACTTTCCTTTTGTTGATTCCAAGTTTGTGACATGAATAGAACTCGATTTTTATGGGGTTTCGATTTTGTAGGGCGTTCAACATTAGCTTTTAGTATATCATTCACATTCTGATAAATCTTTATTTCTTTTAATTTGAATTAAAAGCTTGATATTGTTGAAATACTTTTACAAGCACACTCCCTTCTTTTTCAGTATCATTTCGGCCTTATCCTAACGCAAAACTATTTTCTATGAAGTTCATTTTTACACTTGCAGCGCTAAGTTTTTCCTTCACCGCATGGGCACAACCCGAGCCATCGTATTGGCAACAAAGGGTTTCTTATGAAATGGATATCAACATGATTGAAGACAAAAATCAGTTTGATGGTCAGCAAAAGCTCACCTATTTCAACAACTCACCGGACACCTTGTATAAGGTTTATTACCACTTGTATTTTAATGCCTTTCAGCCTAATTCCATGATGGATAAACGCTCAAGAGAAATTATTGACCCAGACGGACGTGTACGAGATCGTATTTTCAACTTAAAAGAAGATGAAATCGGGTTTCATCATGTAAAATCTTTACTCCAAAATGGGAAAAAAACCACCTATCATGTTGAGGAAACTACGCTAGAAGTTACGTTAGCAGAACCGATTTTACCGGGTTCACAGGCTATTTTTGAAATGGAGTTTCACTCTCAGGTTCCTTTGCAAGTTCGTCGATCAGGGCGCGACAATGCAGAAGGTATTCGCTTTTCTATGACTCAATGGTATCCCAAAATGGCTGAATATGATGATGACGGTTGGCATACTAGTCCTTATGTGGGACGTGAGTTTTATGCACCATACGGGGATTTTAGCGTTAAAATCACCATTGATTCTTCTTACACCATTGGAGGAACCGGCGTATTACAAAATCCAACCGAAATTGGTCATGGTTATGTGCCAAACACTCAGGTTATAGCGAACCGAAGAGACCGTTTAACCTGGCACTTTTACGCTGAAAATGTTCACGATTTTGCTTGGGCAGCTGATCCCGATTACAAACATTATTCGGTAAAAGGACCCAATGACATGGATGTACACATCATTTATCAGCCGAATAGATCGGAAAAATACTGGGAACAATTGGGCAATTATACTGCCAAAGCCATTGAATTTATGAATGAGAACTTTGGTGTGTACCCTTATCCTCAATTCACCGTTATTCAGGGTGCTGATGGTGGTATGGAGTACCCAATGGCCACATTAATAACCGGAAATAGAGGCTTAGGAAGCTTAGTTGGAGTAACTGTACATGAATTGGCACATATGTGGTATTATGGCGTTCTAGGTTTCAATGAAAGTTACTATTCGTGGATGGATGAAGGATTTACAGAGTATGCCTCTAGTGAAGTTATGGCCTATTTATTCAATCAAAAGGGTGATCCGCATGCAAGAACTTATGGCTCCTATTTGTATCTAAAATATCGTGGTATTGAAGAACCATTAACCACTCACTCTGACCAATATGAGACCAATGCCGCTTATGGAACTTCGGCTTATACAAACGGCCATATTTTTCTACATCAGTTAGGGTATATCGTTGGGAATGATGTGATGCGAAAAGCATTGCTTCGTTTTTATAATGAATGGAAATTTAAACATCCTGATGCTGAAGACTTAATTCATATCGTTGAAAAAGAATCCGGAATGGTACTCGATTGGTATTTGGATTACTGGATTAAATCAACCAAAACCATTGATTACGGTCTTAAGAAACCTATCACCAAAAATAACACAACCACATTAACCTTGGAACGCAAAGGTCAACACCCCATGCCTGTTGATGTGTACGTGCTGTATAACGATGATTCTTACGATTTTTTCACGATTCCTTTGGTAAGTCAACGTGGGGAAAAACGATTTGAAGGGAATGTGGTTTATACAATCGCTAAAGATTGGCCTTGGACACATCCACAGTACGAACTTGAAATTGAACATCCGGGGAAAAAAATAGAACGTATCGAAATTGACCCCACTTTGAGAATGGCTGATGTAAACCGATTAAATAATGCATGGCCCTTTCCTAATGACCGTAAATTTATGGAACCGGCACAAGCTTCGTGGAACTCCTATGGTTCGAGTTGGCGTCCGCAACTTTGGTTTGGTGAACAAGCCGGCGTAATGTTAGGTTCACGTTCTTATGGCAGTTATATTTTTAATCAATATGCCTATGAGGCATCATTTCGCGTAACAAGTGGTTCCGTGCAGAATTATGATGTCAATCAAACCGATATTGACTACAAATTCAAAATAACCATGCCTGCAAAATACTCCGGTAAAAGTGCAACAGTAAGTGTAGAAGCTTTGCGTTATTACGGCATTTTTCAAAATCAAGTGAGTTTTGAAAAGTACATTGGTGATTATGGCATGTGGTCGAAAACGCGTAGAGTATTTACATTTAGTTTGTTTCATCAAGAAAAAACGGCTGACCGAACCATTGGAATTTATGATGCTTGGGATCGTTTTGCTGTGTTAGGTGCACGCATGAAGTATGAAATTGGCGAATCTGCTTCAAATGGTATCTTATTCACATCACAAATGGCTAGTTCCGGCAAACTCTTAGCAGCGAGTTATGCAACCCTTGCCTTGAATAAGACTTACAAATATGCAAAAAACTTTTCTTCACGGTTTGGATTTAATATTGCAACAGGGTCGCGCTTATTACCGGTACAATATCGTATTACGGCAGCAGGACCCACATTAGAAGGTGCTTGGGCAAATCCGGCGTGGTTTTCATTTACCAACATTGATGCTAACATGACCGACCAATTACATTTAGCACCAACAGGAAATAATGGTTTGATTGGCTATGGATTAACCGGAATCGGTTCTCCCGACATCCCCGGAAACAATCACTTTTCAGCTGTAATTTGGAATGAGTGGACACCATTCAACGGGAAATGGACTAAACCGGCTACCCTTGAGTTTGTATCAGGAATGGGTCGCAGTTGGAATGGCGGATTTTGGGAAGATTTGCCTTTCAAAGAAAATTCAACCGACAAAACCTTATTGGCAAGTATGTTTGTTGGCCTAAGTTATGATGCGGGTAGTTTGCCGATGTTTAATAAATGGCGCCCACAAAGCGATTTCCTGAAAAACTTTGAACTCAGTGTTCGCATGCCGTTTTTTATGACGGGTTTACAAGGCAGAAGTGATTGGAACACGCTACTTGTTTTTGGGATAAGTAATAATTTCTAAACAAAAAAAGGCTGAATCGAAAAACGATTCAGCCTTTTTTTGTATTGGCTTTTATTGGTTGATACTTTTTAGTTTTATACATTCATTTTGGTAAAATCATGAGTATTATGAATGATCTTCTAAAAAGAATTACTATTGACGATGAAATTTGTAACGGTCAGCCTTGTATACGTGGCTATAGAATTACCGTTCAAACTATTTTAGAGTTTCTACTAAACGATACCCCGGAAAATGAAATCTTACACCAATATCCTATTCTTGAAAAAGAGGATCTTGAGGCTTGTAAACAGTTTGCCATTGAAATGATGAAGAACAGATTTCATGTCAGAGAATTTGCAGCTTAATTCAAAGGTAAAATATTTAATTGATGTAAACCTTCCTAACCGTTTTAATTTGTGGAATTCGGATGATTATGTTCATCAATTAGAAATAAATCCTAAAATGAATGACAGTAAAATTTGGGAATTAGCAAAAACGAATCAGCTTACTATCATCACTAAAGACAGCGATTTCTCCACACGTATTATCACAGCTTTGCCTCCTCCAAAAGTTATTCACATTAAAATTGGAAACTGCTCAATGAGCACCTTTTTTCAACTACTCCAAACACATTGGGAAGAAGTGTTAAAGCTAAGCCAATCCAACAAATTGGTAACCCTTTATCAAGACAGAATTGAATACCTTGAATAAAAAAGGCTGAATCGTAAAACGATTCAGCCTTTTTTTAGACCAAATTTTTAGTTTTTACTCGCCCAAAATCTGCAAAAA
>CAZIQX010000005.1:0-38405 GCA_964541325.1 uncultured Chitinophagales bacterium
AATCTCCCCGTCTTATTGGAGCTGGTGATAGGACTCGAACCTACGACCGGCGGTTTACAAAACCGCTGCTCTACCAACTGAGCTACACCAGCTTTTTTACAGGACGGCAAAAATACTAAGTCAATCGCTGCCTGTCAATATGCACAGACTTAAAATGTACCAATATTTTGAGGACTGCGCTACATAAATTTTCAAGTTGTTGACTTTTTGGGCCTTTTAAGCTTGTTATAGACCACATAAACTATAATTAACCCCAAAATAAATTTACCATAATTAGATAGGTACTCTCCAATCAATTGCCAGTTTTCATGGATTAGCCATCCTGCACCTAATAATATTCCATTCCAAAGCAATGAACTTATTAAACTACTCACCAATGTTGGTGTTAATTTTAAGGGAGTCATACCGGCAACGAGTGCAATAATAGAACGTGTTCCTGCCAAGAATCGGTTAGCTAATACTACACCTTGTCCGTATCGGGTCATCCATAACTTGCCTTTATCTATGTATTGAATATCCATGAACTTTAAAAGCCAGTGCTGTTCATTACCTGCTTCAATCCCCTTGCCCCAAATGTGTCCTAAGTAATACACATGATAAAATCCCAAAACAGAGGCTACTGTTGTTAATATGTAAACAGGTATAAATGCGATAACGTTTTCTGCTACTAGGTACCCTGCAAAAGCTACTAAGATATCACCCGGAACAGGTGGTATCACATTTTCAAGATAGGCAATTAACGCAAAATAAAAGTAAATGAGTAGAATAGGCTGTGTTTGAATCCAATCAACCAAAAATTGAGTTAAGTCGTTAAACATAGCGGGTTACTTCTCCACCTTTTCAAGCAAGGCAACGGCCATTGCTACACAACCTTCTCCCCGACCAACAAAACCCATTTTTTCGTTAGTAGTAGCTTTGATAGAAATTCTATCGATTTGTGCTTCTAATAAATCAGCTATTATGGAACGCATGGTATCTATATGGGGTCTTAGTTTGGGCTTCTCCAAGATTACAGTGGCATCAACATTTACAAAAATAAATCCGGCTTTTTTTACTGCTTCATATGCATTTTGAAGTAGGATTTTGGAATTTGCATCTTTAAATGCCATATCTGTATCCGGGAACAAAGCGCCAATATCTCCTAAGGACGCCGCGCCAAGTATCGCATCAGTAATGGCATGTAATAATACATCGGCATCTGAGTGGCCTAATAGCCCTTCTGGATAATCCAGTTTAAGACCGCCAAGTATAAATGGCCTATTTTCCACCATTTGATGCGTATCATATCCGTATCCAATTCTGAGGTTAGTCATAAATTTGTCTTTTAATCAGGATTTGTGCGAGTTCAAGGTCAATTGGGTATGTAATTTTAATATTCTCGTCATTGCCTTCACAAAAATGAACTGCTTCACCAAAGTATTCGATCACTGATGCATCATCTGTTCCAAAAAAATCCGATAGATGAGCATGTTTGTAAGCGTCTTTAAACAAATCTAGGTGAAAAACTTGCGGCGTCTGTACCGACCAAAACTCGGTTCTATTCGGAGTTTGAACAACTTTGAACTCTGTATTGATTTTTTTTATTGTTTCCCTAAGAGGTAAACCCGGTATTACAGCTCGTTTATTTTCAACCTCCGACAAACAGATTTGAATTGTTTTCACTGATACAAAAGGGCGAACCGCATCATGAACGGCAACTATAGAAGCGAGAGAAGTATCGATCTTTTCAATAGCATTGGAGATTGAATCAATGCGCTCTTTACCACCGAGCACAATATCCAGTTTTACATCCAGTCTATTCGAATCAGAAATTGCTGATTCAGCAGCTTGCTTCAATTCCTTTTTCCACTCATTATGAACGGGGAGTATGAGTTGCTTAATATCTGGTATTTGACAAAATCGACGGATTGTCCAATACAATATGGGTTTACCTTGTAGCTCTAACAAGGTTTTAGGTAGTGGAGAATTCATCCGTTTTCCCGAACCACCGGCCGGAATAATCAAGCAGAATTTGCCCACTCGTCTCGAATTAAAGTATCAACATGGCATCGCCAAAAGCGTAGAAGCGGTATCCTTTATCGATTGCTTCCTGATAAGCTTCCATTACAAATTCATACCCACCGAAGGCAGCAGTCATCATCAATAGCGTTGACTCAGCATGATGAAAGTTGGTCATAAATCCTTCTGTAATTTTGAAATCATAAGGCGGATAAATGAATTTGTCAGTCCAACCGGTAGTTGGTTTTAAAATTCCGGAGGCCGTAACGCTTGTCTCCAAAGCTCTTACCGTTGACGAACCTACCACTACAACACGTTTACGTTTATGCTGAAGAACTTCATTGATGATATCGCAACTTTCAGGAGAAATAAAGTAGTTTTCTGAGTCCATTCGATGCTTGGTAAGATCTTCTACTTCAACATTGCGATAAGCCCCCCAACCGATATGTAGCGTAACCGGAGCTATATGAACACCCTTTGCTGCAATTTTCTCGAGTAATTCTGTTGTGAAATGCATACCTGATGTAGGCGCAGCAACAGCACCACGTTCCGTTGCCATAACAGTTTGATAACGTGTTTTATCTTCTTCTGTTGAAGGGCGCTCGATGTAAGGTGGTAGTGGCATCTCGCCCAAACGGTCTAAAATGGAGTACAATTCCGTATTCGGTCCATCAAAAAGGAAGCGAATTGTGCGACCACGTGATGTAGTGTTATCAACTACTTCGGCAACCAATTCATCCCCAAAATATAATTTGTTACCAATTCGAATTTTACGCGCAGGCTCTACAAGAACATCCCACAACATATTTTCCGGTTGAAGCTCGCGAAGTAAAAAAACTTCAACAATGGCTTCTGTTTTTTCTTTTTTGCCGTTTAAACGAGCTGGAAATACTTTAGTATTGTTGTAAACAAGACAATCACCCGGGTTTAAGTAATCGACGATATCAGAAATTTTTTTGTGTTCAATGCGTTTATCAGCACGATGTAATACCATCAAATTGGCTGAGTCTCTCGGTTCGATTCCGGTTAAGGGTGCATTGATTTTTTCCGAGTCGAACTTAAAATCTGTGAGTTTCATGTGTACTATATGCTAAAGAAATTTTATTTATCTTTTGAAAATTGTCAGCTTTTTAATATAAAGACAAATGAAGCGGAGAACAAGTTGATTCAAGCGAGTGCTATTTCTATGTTTTTCTTGCTTTTCACGCTTAAAAATGCTTCATTTGTACTGAAATTTCATTATTAACGTTCAACATCTCCACTACTCGGAATCAGTTTTTTATTATGAAGTTGTTGTTTACCCTAATTATTTTCTTAATCACTTCTAATTTGAGTGTGGCACAGCTTAAATCAACACAGCCATCTCCGTATAGAAATACTGGAAATGTGATTAAAATGGAACAATCGCAACCTACCGGCGGGCTTGGCAACTTGTTTAACATGAGAATGTCGCACTCTTATGAAATGAGTTTTATGAGTGGAAATGGGTTTTCAGGCAACGTGAATATGTACACGAATACGATGATGTTTGCCTTTTCACCAAAAATGACCGGAAGATTGGATTTGGCCTTTGCACATTCTCCTTTTGGAAATTCGATGCAAGGCATGCAAGGAATGAACCAAAATCAATTTTTTATTCGAAATGCTTCACTGAATTACAAAATTTCAGAAAACGCCCAATTCAATATTTCTTTTCAACAATTACCCTATGGCCCTATGGGAATGGGTTTAAATAATGGTTTTTACGGCTTTGAAAGAGGTATGTGGCCTAATTAATCTTTGTATCTTTGCCACATGAAAAAAAACAACGGCGAACTCGTTCTTAATGCCATTCTTGGCTTTTTGGGGTTATTACTGGTTTTACTGTTATTTGCTGTCGTCACTCGCATTGTTTTTCCACGCATTGAAAACACCCGTGATGACCAAGAAAAAACCATGATTAGCTCAATTATACAAGTTGAAGTTTTAAATGGATGCGGAGTGCCCGGTTTAGCAACGGTCTTTACCAACAAATTGCGAGAAAATGGCTTTGATGTTGTTGAATCAGGCAACGCGGATACGTTCGACATCAAAGAAACCTTAGTCATTGACCGTAGTGGAAATCTAGAAAACGCGAAACGGGTTGCGAAAGCACTTGGCGTTTCCGAAAAGAACGTAATACAGGAACTGGCAAAAACTTATTTTCTTGATGCTACCATTGTAATAGGTTCCGACTATAAACAACTCAAACTCAATTAATTTTTAATGACAAAACAGGCTATTGATTCAGATACACAAACTTTACTGAGTTCCATAGGTGAAGCACTTTTGGAAAAAAAAGGAGAACATATTCTTCAGCTTGATGTTCGAGGCATAAGCTCGATTACAGACTTTTTTATCGTTTGCCACGCATCATCAGATACACAGATTAAAGCACTTGCTAATAATATCATTGTTAAAGTAGCTGAAGACCTCGATGAAAAACCTGTTCGAAAAGAAGGTATGGATGCACGCCGATGGGTGACTTTAGATTATGGGAACGTGGTTGTTCATATTTTCTTGAAAGACTTGAGAAGTTATTATCAACTTGAAAAAATGTGGAGCGATGCACCAACACTTGAGATTAAGGATTAATCTTGTATGGAAAGCCGCAATTTGCGGCTTTCTTTTTATTGTCTTGGGATGTTCGACTCAAAAACACATGACATTTGCTTTTGAGAAAACCCTTGCACCTTTGCATCAACAAGAAGTGGTAATTCCTAAAGGTTGGGAAAAAGCACCTGCCTATCTTGAGATACTAAAAACGGCTAGCAACCAAGATGAAGCGGGTTTAGTTCTTGAAGGACAACTCCCAACGGCATGTAACCGCCTTTGGATTACCGGCAATCTTTCTGCCGATACGCTTACACTTCATGTTGAAAGTATTCGAAATAGCAAAGAAGTTTGTAGCATGGCCTTAGAACCTTTTTCTGTTTTTGTCCCCTTTTCTTACTTTGAGCTTACGGAGAAACAACGTTCTTCAATTACTTCCATTTCCGCCCAGAATTTTTCAATAAGCCTAAAATAAACTCATGAAACCACGAGTATTTGTCACGGAACCTATCGTTGCGCCAGTTATTGAGTATTTACGCTCCTTTGCTGATGTAGAAGTTGGTCAACGAGGTATTTATCACAACGAACAGGCTCTAATTTCAGTAATTGGGGAATATGACTATTTACTTTCCATGTTAACTTGTCCTGTAACGGAAAAAGTGATTCAAGCAGGAAAAAAGTTAAAGTTAATTGCCAATTATGCCGTTGGATTTAATAATATTGATTTGGAAGCCGCTAAAAAACGAACGATCCGTGTTGCAAATACTCCCGATGTATTAACGGAAGCAACCGCTGATACCACATGGGCTTTGTTACTCAGTGTTTCAAGAAATATCCTCTTGGCGGATAAAGAACTCCGTGAGGGCAAATTTGATGGATGGCACCCTATGACTTACCTAGGTTTGGATTATCGAAATAAAGTTTTAGGCATTTTTGGTATGGGCAGAATTGGTCAAGCCGTGGCACGAAGAGCATTACCTTTTGGATTTAAAATCACCTACCATAATCGAAATCGACTTCCTGAAAGCTTAGAGCGCGAATTACATGCAACGTATATCGCAGATTTAGAAGAGTTTCTCTTTTCTTGTGATGTTTTAAGCATTCACGCTCCCTTAAACACTCAAAGTGTTCACACCTTAAATGCTGAACGACTTAAGCGTATGAAGAAGGGGGCTTACATTATCAATACGGCACGAGGAGCTTTAATTGATGAAGCCGCTTTAGCAGAAGCACTTTCTTCAGGGCATATTGCCGGCGCAGGGCTCGATGTTTTTGAAAAAGAACCTGAAATACATCCCGATTTATTACAAGCCCCCAATACTGTTCTATTACCCCATATCGGAAGTTCTACACCTGAAACGCGATATGAAATAGGTATGTTGGCAGCCCGAGCAATAACGTTACATATTCAGGGCAAATCGGAAGAAATTCCCAATTTAGTTTGCTAGTGTTTGCACATGAATTGGCTGAAACACATACCACAAAAATTAACCTTTTGGATATTATTTACCCAAATTCTGGGGATTGTAGGTATTGAAATTTGGCTTAACTCTGCAACTCAAACGATTTCTGATAATACCACCTTAATAAATCAGTCTTTGCAAAAAGCATCGCAGGCATTTGAGCTTGAGAAGCAAAATTTGGTTGAAATATCAAAAATCATTTCTATTCGATTAAAAGAAAGAGGTTTGGTTGATGCGAATTTGTTCTCTGCTTATGCACCGAATATTATTCTGATTGCGAAAAACGATACGCTCATTCAATGGAGTAAACATGCTCCTGATATCTATCGGAAAAAAGAGTTACATCCCCAGCTAGGATTTTCACGATTTGATTACTTGGGAAAAACGTATTTAAGTTACTCTATTTCACCCAATTCTGATTATCGGATACATGTACTAAGACTTATAAGTGATGTAAACGCTGAATCCATCAGAAATAAGCGTGCCTACACGATTACATCAGATTGGCTTAGCACACTTGATTTTCCTGTTCAACTTCAATTAAGTCCGGTTGAAAACGACGAGAATAATCAAATTAAAAAACCGCTCTACTTATCGGACTCTACTATGGTAGGCACACTTGTTGCCTATCCTGATTCACGGTCGCTATTGGCTTACCATTGGAATGCCTTTAAAAGCAGAATTCGCTCGTTATATACGTTGTTTTTTGTATTCGTATCGGTTGTAGTTTTCACTGTTACGTCCAAACAATGGAATCTTTCATCAAGAATCTTATTTCGTGTTCCTCTGCTTTTCATTTTGTGGTTGTTGTTGATTCATTCAGAAGTAGAATTTCAACTTACAGATATTTTAATTGAATGGGGTTGGCAGGTTAAGCGATCCCTAACTATTCAATTGTTACGCCTGCAATTTCATGTGTTCTTTTTTGTGATGATGAGCTACGAATGTATTCGTGCAGCACGCATACAAAAGCGTTTTTTTGGAATAACCTGGTACCCGAGAACGCTCATTTTATCAATGATTTTTGGGAGCTTAACGTACTTTTGTTTAACTACTTTACCAGCTTCGTATTTGCATTTAATTGATGCCTTTTCCATTGAACTTCTCGACCCCAATCTGTTCCCACCCTTTGAAACCCTTCTTTTTATTTTAGGTTTAGGCGCATCTTTTGGAACAGGAGTCATACTCAGTTTTATTGGTAATACTTTTTTGATTAACTCTGAACAAGATCAGGAAAGCTTTGTATATCCCTTCCATATACTTGGTTTTTTGGGATCTCATTATTTTTTGTATTTCAGTGGGTTAGGCTATGCAAACGAATTTCATTTTCCATGGACCATTCTTGGATTGTATCTTGGTCTATTAGTTACTTCATCCTGGTTTTGGCGAAATCCTACGTGGCTAAATCGAGTTTCTCTGATTCGAAAAGTACTTGTTGGCAGTTTTTTGCTATCCATTTTTTTATATCCTGTAATTCACAATCGTTATCAGGAACTCAATAAACGCGATTTTGAAGAAAAAGCAGCTTCTTTAGTCGATGATTTCCTTGATTTCACGCCCTTTTCAGCCTCTAATTCACCCGTGTACAATCACGATCAGGGAGCTTGGCCCGGAAACGTGTACATTGCAGCATACGACTCCAACCAAACCTTAAAAGCTTCCTGGAATCGTCAGTTATTGCCATTTTCAGAAGACATTCAGCTTTCGCTACATGCCAACGAGTTAAGCGAGCTAAAAAAAGGAGACCCTACCGAACAATCTTTATTTTTTGATAGACAGCTTTTTTGGGAATATTTGATTCAATTACCCAAATCGGGTTATATCATTCGAGGAGTTTTGCCTGTAATACCTATTCAATCGCACATCTTCTCCTTTTTTCGTTTTTTTTACATCAGCTTGTTTACTGTAATTACTTTTTTAGTGATTCGCAGTTTGGTAACCAATACACCTTTACCACTGTTTGATTCTAAAGAAAAACTTCAATCGCGCATATTAGACACTTACATTATTGCCAGTTTATTATTTCTGATTGCATTAGTGGGAACAACGGGGGTTATTGTATCAAATGAAGAAAAATCAAGCCTTCAAACCTTGCTTAAAGAAAAAAAGGAAGCGGTAATTACGGCGATCAAACAAGATTTTTATGGGAACTTTGATAAACCATTTATTCAGTTTTTAGCCAATCGTTTTGAGGTTTCAATAGAATTATTTGTTGATAAATACAGCTACCTACGTGTTCCATTTGGAAACGACCAAGCCAATCTACATCAAGGAGAATTGATGAATCCTGCTGTTTATCAGTCACTTTTCAATCAAAATAAGCTGGAAGTTGAACTGTGGGAATCAGAAGGAATTGAAACGTATGGCGCATATTACATTCGTCCGAATGCCAACCCGAATAAAAACGATGTCATAAAAATCAGTTTAAAGCAAATTAATCGAAGTAATTATGAACAACTGGTTGAAACCGTTAGTTATTTGATTGCAGTTTATGTGTTTATTTTTTCTTTATTTCTTGTTTTAGCTTTTTTTATCTCCAAATATTTAGCCAATCCACTCCAACGCTTACTTCAGGGCCTAAAGCGCATTTCATCCGGAAAACTTGACACTATTGTCCCGGTAACCACACACGACGAAATTGGAGAATTAGCCAACGCGTATAATTTCATGGTTTTTCGCCTCAAGGATTTACAAAAAGAATTAGCTGAAGTTGAACGTGAAGCCGCCTGGAGCGAAATGGCTCGTCAAGTTGCACATGAAATTAAAAACCCACTGACTCCCATGAAGTTAAGCTTACAACATTTACAACGACTTGTAATGCAAGAGGGCGAAAATGACCATCAGCTAAAGCCCAATGTTGAGCGCATCAGCGGAAATCTTATTCAACAAATTGATTCATTAGCAGCCATAGCCTCTGATTTCTCCAAATTCGCCAAACCTATAACCGATGAATTAAGCCCATTAAATCTTAATCAGGTTATTCAGGATATTGATGAATTATATCAACATGATTCACTCATTAAAATAAATCTGGATTTAAGCGAAAAGGCATTAACCATTCTCGGCGTCACAGACGATTTAAAACGTGTGTTTATCAACTTGATAAAAAATGCTATTGAAGCAATGCCAAATGGTGGAATAATTATTATAAGAACCTATTCTTTCAAAAAAGATGCTTTTATTGAAATTGCCGATACCGGACATGGCATCCCTGTAGATATTCAAAAACATATTTTTAAACCCAATTTTTCTACTAAAACCAGTGGTACGGGTATTGGCTTAGCCATTTGTAAAAAAGTGGTGGATGCTCACTCAGGAACCATTCAATTTGCTTCGGTACCCGGCGCCGGAACAACCTTTACTTTGTCTTTCCCGCTACAGAAAGACTAAGTATCTTTACGACTATTACATAACCTGTTTACCCATCTGTGACCCTAAAACAACTCATCCCCGAAGCCAAAGCGGTTAGCAAATTAGGCGCGCCCATTATTACCGGACAACTTGCCCAAATGTCGATGGGTTTTGTAGATACCATCATGGCTGGAAATCTGAGTCCCAATGACTTAGCAGCTGTAGCTATAGGCTCAAGTTTTGTAAATCCCATTTTTGTGTTTTCCATTGGTTTATTGATGGCATTAAACCCAATTGTTGCTCAACATATGGGTGCGCGACGCATTGATGAAATAGGACGAACAGTTCGCCATGCCTTGTATTTGGCTGTTGTTCTGGCTGCAATTTCTTTTATGTTGATTCGCCAATTGGATTGGGCTATGCAATTGTTGGGAATTGAACCTGCCGTTCAAGAACTCTCAACCGGATATATGCGTGCTATGAGTTGGGGATTTTTGCCCATCATCTCTTATTTAGTGCTACGTTTTTTCAATGAAGGTCTTTCTGTAACCAAACCGACCATGTGGTTTGCACTTTTAGGCTTAGTATTTAACATAATTGGAAATTATGTGTTTATGTACGGGAAACTCGGTTTTCCTAAAATGGGGGCTGTTGGAACAGGTTGGGCTAGCGCTCTTGTAGCTTGGATTATGTTTTTGGGCATGTTGATTTTCACCCTTACCAATAAACCGTACAAACGCTTTGAATTATTTTCAACCGTAAAAAAACCGGATTGGAAATACATCAAAGAAATTCTTTCAGTTGGTGTGCCTAATGGAATGAGCGCCTTTATGGAAGTAAGTATGTTTGCAATGGTTGCACTGTTTATGGGAATGTTAGGTACTACTATTGTGGCAGGTCACCAAATTGCAATCAATATTGGATCAATTATTTTCATGATTCCCTTAGGTTTTTCGTCGGCAATTTCGGTACGCGTTGGAACCTATATCGGTAAAAATGACCGAGAAAATGCTCGCCTTGCCGGGTATGCCGGAATTTTCTTGTGTGTATTAATTGCTATTGTTATGGCAACTGTATTAGTAACTATTCCGGAATTATTGGTTTCCATTTATACCAGTGATACTCAAGTGATAGAAATTGCGGTTGCTTTGCTGTTTATGGCGGCCATTTTTCAAGTTTCTGATGGCTTGCAGGTTAGTGGTGCAGGTGCACTTCGCGGATTAAAAGACACCACCATACCCATGATTGTAAATTTTATTGCGTATTGGGTAATCGGTCTGCCTCTAGGATATCTGATCGGGATTTACTGGAATTTTGGGCCATCAGGTCTATGGGTTGGATTAATTGCAGGTCTAACCGTAGCTGCTATTTTGCACAATGTCCGGTTTTATCAGTTGATTTACCGAAGCTAATTGGTGAAGTTGAAACGTTCGTTACAAAAATCAAGTTAGTTTGGAGAATTCGGTAAAAATTATGAGCGTATTTATTCATTCGATAGCCACTTCTAATCCCAATCAGGCTTATTCGCAACAAGAAGCCTTGGAATTTATTAAGCAACAATACCCCGAAGGTTCCATGGCACAACGAATGGCGCATCGGATTTACACCTATTCCGATATTGAAACACGCTATTCTGTAATCGAAGATATTCGTCAAAAAGAGTGTGATAATCCATTTTTCTCGTATGATGAAATCGGTGAACGGATATGGCCTGACACTAAAAAACGGAACGATTTATATACTCTGCATGCTCGCGGATTACTCAAAAAAGCTTGCTCAACGGCTTTGCAAGAATCTGGCTATCAGTCCAGAGATATCACACATGTAATAACTGTTTCCTGCACCGGGTTCTATGCTCCGGGTCCCGATTATCATTTGATAAAAGATTTGGATTTATCGCACAAAGTACAACGCTATCATATTGGATTTATGGGGTGTTATGCAGCTTTTACAGCCTTGCGTTTAGCAAAAAATGTATGCGAGGCACATCCTGAAGCCGTTGTTTTAATTGGTGATATCGAATTGTGTAGTCTTCATTTACAAGCTAAAACTGAAACTGATGCTATTTTGTCGGCATCTGTTTTTGCGGATGGATGCGCGGGTTTAGTGATATCTGCCCAATCCCCCAAAAACGGCCTAAAAATTTTGGACTTAGCCACCGAATTGTTGCCAACCGGCGAAGCCGACATGGCCTGGACCATCGGAAATCAGGGATTTGATATGGTACTCACTAGTTATGTTCCCAAAATTCTGGAGGCTGAATTAGGAAAAATCACCAAACCTTATCTGGAAAAATTGGGCTTAGCTGATTACGATTTTCCGTGGTGGGCCATTCATCCCGGTGGAAAAGCCATTTTAGATAAAGCCGAACAAGCCCTCTCGTTGCATGAGCATCACCTAAAGCCTTCAAGAGATATTCTTCGGGAGTTCGGCAATATGAGCAGCGTTACTATTTTATACATTTTAAAACGAATCATGGAAGACAAAAGCTCGGGAAAACCATTTCCTGCTATGGCATTTGGCCCCGGTTTAACCGTTGAAATGGGTGTTTTTGAAACGGTTTAATGTATGATTCACAAACGAGAAGCACATCTCACTGAATTAATGGATGCTCCTGATGCATCCATGAGTAGATTACTTAAAACGTATAAAGCATTTCGCATAATAAATCGGCTAACCGCTTACTGGAAGTGGATTTACGAGCTGGAAATTCGTCCATATTTACAGTTCAACACCACTACACGTATTGCAGATTTAGGATGTGGCGATGGATTTGTATTACATGAGATTGGCAAATGGGCAAAAAATGACGGTTATGATGTGCATTTGATAGGTATCGAACCGGATACACGAGTGCAAACATTACAAGCTGATTTTCCGGAAATTGAGTTTTTTTGTGGGTACTTGCATGAATATCCAGGACAAGTTGATGTACTCATTTCCAATCATGTGATGCATCATTTAACCGAACAAGAATTAATCACCTTATTAGCTGAAAGTGATAAAGTGGCCACTTCGTTGATACTTCATAATGATATTCATCGCTCTTGGTTGGCGTTTTTGCTTTATCCTTTCATAGGTGTTTGGTTTGGGTTCACCACATTTGCTCTTATCGATGGACTCCGTTCTATCCGTCGAAGTTTTACAACAAAAGAGTTAGAACATCTTATCTCATCAAAATGGCAGGTATATAATTATTTGCCCTTTCGATTATTGGTAACTCAATCAAAAAAATGACCCCTAACGCAGAATATTGCATTATAGGCGCTGGCAGTGCCGGACTCTTTCTCGCCAATTTGTTAGGGCAGGCTGGTAAAACTGTAATCATTTTTGATGAGCACATGAGTCCAAATCCGCATAGTCGTTCGATTGGCATCCATCCTCCATCTCTCGAACTTTTGGATACATTACACCTGTCAGAGGTTTTTATAAAAGAAGGGAATCCAATTACAAGCGGTTTTGTTTTTTTTGAAGATTCAACGAATCCATATGCAGAATTATCGTTTTCGAGTTGCAAAAAGCCCTACACGTTTGTTTTGAGTCTGCCACAATATCAAACAGAAACCATTTTGGAAACCAATTTAAAAAAGTATAAGTGCGTTCAGGTAGTACGTGGAGAAACCGTTACCCATCTATCTTTTTTAAAGCATTATTGGCATATCGATACCCAATCTGCATCGTTCAGAGCATCATTTTTAATTGATGCAAGTGGAAAAAAATCGCGCATAAGACCTTTTTTGCAATCCACGCTCAAAGAAATCGCTTATGCTGATACCTATTTAATGGGCGATACGCTTAGAACCGACGAACCCGAACATCAAGCTTTAATTTATTTAACTCCGGATGGAGTTATCGAGTCTTTTCCACTTCCCAATGGCATACAACGATGGGTTTTCAAAACCAAGAATTTCACTAAAACGATTGATTTTTCTGAATTTGCCTCATGGATAAAAACTCGTACTGGTATAGCAAAAGAATCGAATCAAGTCATTTTTACAAACGGGTTTGGGGTTCAAAAAGGAATCACAGACCGAATTGCAGATACCCATTTTGCTGTTGTGGGAGATGCTGCTCATGTAGTGAGTCCAATTGGGGGGCAAGGCATGAATTTAGCCTGGTTTAACACTTTTGACTTAGCTCAACTCTTACTAAAAAACACCTACGCTACCGAATTTAAGTTGTATGCCAAACGAGTAGAATCGCGATGGGAAAAAGTGGTTTTTCGGTCGGAGTTTAACATGTTCTTTGGGCGTAGATCATCAAACTTATTTTACCAAATAAAAAAAGTTGGGGCCAAACAGGTTTTAAAACCTCATTTTGCCCCAACTTTTGCAAATCAATTTACAATGCGAGGAATTGATATACCCAAACCTTAGTTGCTTTGTTGATTTCGAGCAATTTCTAACATTTTGGTTACCTCTACCCCTAAATGTTTCATCAAAATATTGCGATATGCTGCTGTAGAGCGATATCCGGTTCCTAAATTGAAAAACTCGTTAATTACTGGAGCCCAATCAGAATCCAAAGGCATAATAAATCCAAATGTTTCAGAGGCTAAATCACCTACTGGATGACGCTTAATGGGGAGTTTTTGTTTATCAAATGCCGGCCAATAAATGGATAAATCTACATAAGCAAAATAACTGGGGTCTTGGGCTACTTTATTTACCACCTCAATTTGAGAAGGCAAATATTCCAATTTTGCATTGGGATAATATTTTTGGGTTGCATCTATCAAATACCCCTCTAGGGTTGTTCCTTTGCCAGCCAAACCTTTTAAATTGCCAAATTCTGTTGACATCTGATTTAAACTACTCAGATTTCTAACCGAACTATGAGTAATCATCACGGCAATATTATTAATGAAAGGCGGTGAGAAAATTACTTCTGATTTTCTTCTGTCTAAGATTGTAGTTGTGCCTAGTCCAAAAACGCCCTGAGAGCCATCCTTTACCATAGTGTAAAAATTGGAAAACGAACGCTCACCAATGTAACTCACCTCTAGTTCTATACCTTTTGCGTTTTTCAGCCAATTCACAAAATGATTGAAAATGTCGCCTTCAACACCCGATATTTTTCCTGTGGCATCTTTAAACGCAAATGCTTCTTCTTCCAGATAAACTGCAACAACAGATGCTTTTTTTGATTTTAGTGCATCGGCATAGGTATCGCCTTTAAGTTGTGCTACTGTATGTTGAAAGAATAAACAGGAAAAAAATAAGCTTAACAGTAGTTTCATGTACTCCTCAATTATTTATTTGATGCTTGTGCCATTTCTAACATTTGAGTTACTTCTGTTCCTAAGTGCCTCATTAGGATACGTTTGTAGGTAACATTTGAACGATAACCCGATCCCAAATTAAAAAATTCTTTCATTAATGGCTCCCAATCACTCGAAAGTGGCATAATAAACCCAAATTGCTCAGTAGTTTTATCACCAACCGGTTGGCGCTTAATCGATTTATTTTCTTTTTGAGCAATCCAGTAGTTCGACAAATCAGTGTAGGAAAATAATTTGGTATCCGCTGCTACTTTTTCAATGGCTTCTGTATCAGAGTTTGCCGTAGATACGCTCAATGATGGAAAATAACGTTGTTTTATATCATTTAGGGTTTCAACGTGAGTCGTACCTTTATGCACTATAGCCGACATACCTTTAAAGGTAGTTCCAATTTGATCAAGTGATTTTAAATCAGGCGCTGCAGTGTTGGTAAATAAAACGGCAATATTATTCAAATAGGCTGGACTAAAACGTAGTTCTTGTTTTCTTGCATCCGTAATGGTGATGTTAGCAGCACCAAAAACACCACCGGTTGCTTTTTTTACATCATCATATAGTTGTTCAAAATCGTCTTGTTCAATCCACTCAACTTCCAAATCCACCCCTTTGGCATTGCGCAACCAACTAATAAATTGCGATAAAATATCGAGTTCTACACCGGTTGGTCGGCCTTGACGATCTTTGTAGGCAAAAGCTTCTTCAGGATAATACACGATTACGATTTTTCCTGATTTTTGCGAGCTTGCAGATTCCCAAGTTGTACCGGTTAGAACCTGAGCTGATAGATTGGTGGTGGTTGCACTTAACACTATATACATTAGACCACTAATAAACACAAAACGTGAAATGAACTTCATCATAACTGCTAGTTAATTTTCAATTAAAACAAAATTGTGCGACAGATTTTACACCGAAACGACACGAATAACTATTCTGTAATATAAAAAACCAAAATGAAGTTTTTTAAAGGTTTACATCAGAATTACTGCTTAACAGAATAATACCGACAATTCCTTGATACGCAATAGGTTTATTAATTAATCATAATCATTTTATTAACAAATTAATACTACTACCAACAATTTCTTAACTAATATTCACCGATTCATTGGTCTTCTTTGTATAGTTAGTTTTACTAAACGTAACGTTTTCAGCATTTGGCTTAGTGGTGAAAACAACTATTTTTAAGCAATCTAAATTCTTAGTTAAATCCGATATACATGAATTCATCTCAATTACAAAACTACGTTTCAACCTGTGTTCAAAACCCCACATCAGAAAAACCTGCCGATTTTGAATCCTTTTTTGAGGCTTTTTTAACGGCACTTGAAAGTGGTGAAATTCGCTCAGCCGAAAAAACCGATGGCGAGTGGAGAGCTAATACCTGGGTAAAACAAGGTATTTTATTAGGATTCAAATACGGAAAGAATTCACTTCAATTAGATTCTGATGGATTTCAATTTTTTGATAAAAACACCTATCCCATTCAACGTTTTGATGGTGTAAGCCGCAATATTCGTATTGTTCCGGGTGGTTCAACCGTGCGTCGTGGTTCCTATGTTGGTAAGAATGTAACCATGATGCCACCTATGTACATCAATGCCGGTGCTTTTGTTGACGATGGCAGTATGATTGATTCTCATGCTTTGGTTGGAAGTTGTGCGCAAGTGGGAAAACGTTGCCACATTAGTGCTGCTGCCCAATTAGGTGGCGTGCTAGAACCTGTTGGTGCAACTCCGGTTATCATAGAAGATGATTGTATGGTTGGTGGAAATACCGGAATCTATGAAGGAACACAAGTCGGAGAAGGTGCCGTAATCGGTGCCGGAGTAATTTTAACCCGTGCCACTCCGGTATATGACCTCGTTCATGGTACGATTTATAAAGGTTCTGCTGAACAGCCGCTAAAAATTCCTGCTGGCGCTGTTGTAATTCCGGGCACACGTCCGATTTCTTCAAATGCTTTCGCAAAAGAACACGGTTTATCCATTTCAAGTCCGGTAATTATTAAATATCGTGATGATAAAACCGAGTTATCTACCACATTAGAAGCATTGCTCCGTTAACCATATGTTGAAGCCATTTATTCCCTCAAGTCCTTTCCTGCAACAAAGTAAATTGCGTCAAATTTTTGAAAAAGCTCCGGCTGATGCCATCAATTTAGCGATTGGTCAACCCGGTGAAGATACTCCTGCTTTTATTCGCGAGGCAGCGGCAAAAGCAGCATTAGAAGCTCCTTTGGGATATACTCTGAATGCAGGGATTTTACCTTTGAGGGAAAAATTGGCATCTGAATTTTCGACACAACTTTCAGCTCAACAAATTTGCTTAACTGCGGGTGTTCAAGAAGCTCTTTATGCCACCTTTTATTTACTTTGCAGTAATGCACCGGCAGATATTGTATTACCTGACCCTGGCTTTTTAACCTATCCGGCACTTGCAGGTTTACAGGGTTGTTCGCCAAGGTATTATCACCTAAAGGCAGAACATAATTTTCAATTTAGAGCCGATGCCGTTCTAGATTCACTAAAACCTGAAACCCGTGCTGTTTTAATTGCTCATCCATCCAACCCAACCGGAAGCGACGCTCCATTCGAAGAATATCAAAAATTAATTCAGGGGCTTTCCGTACGTAAAGAAGCGCCTGTTTGGATTATTGCTGATGAGGTGTACCATGGGATGAGTTACTCTGAAAACTCCGCAAGTTTTGAATCATTTTTAGAAAGTTATCCTTACATCATCTTATTGCGAGGGGCTTCAAAAAGTCATCACATGACTGGCTGGCGTTTGGCTTGGGCTGTTTTGCCTCAAGATTTAGTAAAACCGTTTATTGCTATCCATCAATATGTGTGTACCTGTGTTTCAGCACTCACTCAGTACACATTTTTAGCTATTCGTGGTTCCGTTGCAGAAAAAGACTGGTTGCTGTATCAAAAACAGTTATATCGGCAAAAAAGAGACTTAGTGTATCAGCATTTACATCAAACCCTACCTTTAAAAGGCGGAGAAGGAGCTTTTTATTGGATGATGGATATAAAACACATGTTAAAAGAAAACCAAACAGATGAATCGTTTTGTTGGGATTTGATTCAAAAAGGAAAAGTAACTACTGCACCCGGTTCTGCATTTGGAACTGAAAGTGACGGTTACATTCGTCTCTCTTATGGGCCACCACTCCCCAAACTTGAAGAAGGCCTGCTTCGATTAAACGCATATTTACAAGAATACCGTTAGCGTAGCGAACGCATATCAATCACGTACATCTGATTGGTTGTCTGAACGCGGTAAAACAAGATGTATGAACCCGATTTCGAGTAGGCAACAGGAAAATCAAGACGCGTATCTTCCGTTAAACGAAGTTCATTTGTTCCATCGTAATTGCTCTCAAAAATTTCGTTATTACTGTTTATTTGGGATAAATACAGCACTTTTTTTATACGTGAGTTAATATCGCCGGGATAATCGTAACGTACGTTAACGGTTACCTGCGTAACACTTGCCCCATCCCAATCACTTACATACACGTCTCTTCGATTCAATCGATCGGTAAAAAACAGAATTTTTTCGCCGTCTTCAGAAGTTGCATGAGGGATATCGTGACCAACCCCATCACTTACTTTGCGTCGGTCGGAACCTGTTACACGCACTTTGTACATTTGCGAAATATTCAATACTGTTTCGTAATAGAGTACGCGTTGGTCGCCAGATTCAAAGAAAACAGCTATTTCGTCCACTTCAGATGTAGCAAGAGGCACAAAACCTGTTGCTTGTAGATCCATTAAATACACATCATGCTGTAAGCCAACGCGTTTATTGTACACGATTTTTTGACCATCTTCAGAAACAGCAACGGGAATATTATAACCCTGAAAACGCAAAATGATTTGCTCTGTTTGAGTGGTAACATCATACATAAAGATGGTAGTGGTGGTATCCTGTTTAGCGTAATACACAATATTATTTCCATCACCGGAAAAACCTGCCACTCCATAATCGCCGGGTTGTGTATTGATTCTTCGCCGATTTGAGCCATCCCGATTCATTAGATACACTTGTTGTGTACCCTCCTGATCGGATAAAAATAAAATTTGTGATTCATCCGGAGAAAAATCGATGGGGAAATCGTTGAATTCATTTTGGCTTACCGGACGAGTTATGGCTTTTTTGGGGCCTTTTATTCGTAGTTCTACTTTCTCAGTAATAAGTGGATTATTAATAAACAGTTGAATTGACGCCGTGTCCGTTCCGTCGAAGCGGTCATAATCCAATTGAATTTCTGTAAAGATTGAGCCTAATGCGGGAATGGTATCAAGTTGAGTGACATCTTTTATCGAATAACCAGGGTCAGTAATATGAATGCTATCTACTACAAGTTGTGCATTTTCAAAATTAGTGACACGAACCTGTGCTGACCCACTTTCAGAAAATCCCAAAAATGAAATAAACGACGGGGAAAAACCTACTCCTGAGCGAGTTTCACCATCCTCAAGATTATTATTCTTGCAGGATTGGGTTCCTAGAAGGAAACCAATCAATAAAAAAGGAAATAAATAAGATACTAGAGAATTATTCCTCATGACTTTCCAATAACTCGAGTCTCTTTTCAGAGATTTGGAGAAGCAGTTCACTACGCAATCTTCGTGCCGTTTCTACATCATGCTTTTTTATTTTCGCTTTAAACTCACCGGCATGAACCCCCGGTAAATTTCCCAGCGCATCCAAGGTATTTCCACGCAAACGTATCCGACCACTAAACCATTTTTTATCCACTTCTAAAGCTGCAATTTCATTCCATGGAATGTTTACTTTTTTGGTACCCGATTTTATGACCCCTAAAATTGTGTCTTTTGTTTGGAACTCAATCGTTAAGCCCGATTTATCCGTGTAATTTATTAATCCATGGGCTTCAGTTAAGCCTAACTCACCGATTTCGCAGGTAAAAGGAATGGTTATTGAGGTCATGTTTAGTAAAGATTTAATCGTAGATATTGCGCTTTAATACGATAAAATACAAATTGCATGGGAAGAAATAACGTATCTAAAATGAATTCAAGTTTAACGATTTCATAGCGTTAAAAGTCCATTTTTTCATCTATTTTAATTTTATTTGAAAAGAAGACGAGCATGATGAAGCACTTATTCTCCATTTTTGGGTTTTTGTTTTTCACCTTCCAACCTATTGCAGCACAGCAACTTATTGTTAGTGATGATTTCAATTCGGGCACCTTTCCAAACGATAAAAACTGGCAAGGTGAAACCGAAAATTATTCTGTTCAAGATGTAAACGGTGAGCAGGTTCTTCGATTAAATGCAGCTGCTGAAACCGGTACAGCTCCGATATTTTTGCAAGAACAAATCTTGTTTGGAGAACTCGAATTCAGCGTTCATTTTTTATTCTCAGGATTATCCTTGTCTAACAAAATCAACGTTTATTTTGGGCTGGACCAATCGGCATTGGATGGAACTCAAAACGGATACTTACTTTCAGGAGGGGAAAGTGGCACGGAAGATGTGTTTAAGTTGTATCGAGTAACAAACGGCAGCAATGCCTTAATCGGAACAGATACCACGCTAATAAACGATGGTGGATTATTTCGGGTACGAATTCGAAGAGATACCACGCATACCTTTACAATTTCAGTGGCACGTGGCGAAAATGGCTCATTCAATCCCTTTATTAGTGTTGTGGATTCCACTCATTTGATGACAGGTTATTCGATTTTTGAGCCTATTTACACCTCAACCCGTTCTACCTCTTTTGCTTTTGATGATATTCGTATCTCAAAATTTCGCCCTTTCGTACGGCAAATTGCAACTCGTTCCCAATCCCGAATCGATTTAATTTGGTCGGAAAGCATTTCTACTAATAGTTTGCAAACCACAGATTTTTCGATTCAACCTTTGGGAATTAATCCGGAGTCTGTTGAACAATCAGCTGACACAGTAATCCTTCGATTCTCTAACGACATTCCTTTTGGAATTTACACGTTAACTGTTGCGCCACAACAAGATAGCTATGGAATCGAATCCGCAACCTATGCATTCCCAATCGAGTTTAAAGCCGCATATTCAAACGGAGACGTTATCATCAATGAATTTATGCACAATCCACCCGATGGCTTAGTGGATTATGTAGAACTTAAAAACACGAGTGCTAAAAACTTGGATATCAGCAATTGGATTATTCGTGATAATAACGCCACAGCCTATCGAGTTCCAAGTGAAACTACCCTTGAAGCTAATTCTTACTTAGTTTTATCAGCCGATACCAGCGCATTATATTCCGTTTTTGGTGATCGAAACTATGCGGAACTAGGGTCTTTTCCCGGTTTTAATAATACATCAACCGACCAAGTGCGGTTTTTTACAGATTCCAATGTGTTGGTCGACTCCCTTCAATACAGTACCAATTGGGGCGGTTCGGGTGTGGCCTTGGAACGCCGTAGTGCATCAGTTTCCTCTGTGTATCAGGAAAATTGGGGAGCTTCACCCAACGATTTAAAAGGAACTCCGGGTCTTGCCAATGAAATATTACCTGATGAAACCGCACCGGAACTTCAATCGGCTAGTGTGTTGGCAGCTGATACCGTCATACTGGTTTTTTCGGAAAAGCTGGATATGAATAGTGTTTCATTAAGTGATTTCACCTTATCCAATTCCGTAAATGTGGCAACTTTTCAAGAGAAATCTACCCGAGAATGGATCTTAATAACACAGACCTTACTTCCAGAAAATCAATCGTTTACGCTATCTATCTCTGACATTGCCGATTTATTTGGGAATCAAATTTCTCAACCCATCGAAATTGAACTTACCTATTATGTAACGGAATTTGCCGAGCCGGGAGATATTCTGATCAGTGAGTTTATGTTTGATCCGCCAAGTGGATATTCAGAATTTATCGAACTGTATAACTATTCGGATAAATACATTGATTTGAATGGGTTTACCTATGCTGATAATACTGGTAATCATCGCATAATTACTGAAAACACACTCGTGATTCAACCGCAAAACCGTGTTGTAATTGCGCCAAACACTGATTTAGCATCCATTTTTTCCGGTTTGAATGTAATTTCGATGGGCTCCGGTTTTGCATCGTTGAACAATTCGGGGGACCAAATTGTAATACGTTCTTTCGAAGGTGAGTTGATGGATTCATTGGAGTACGATTCATCTTGGGGTGGCTCTGACAAAAGTCTGGAGCGTCGTAGTTTTTCTGTTTCATCTACCTATAATGAAAACTGGGGCGATTCTCCCAACCCTCGTTTTGCCACCCCAGGTTTACCAAATGAAGTACTACCCGACACCTTACCACCTGTTCTATCTCGAATTGAAACTCTAAAACCCGACTCCATTGTATTGAAATTTTCTGAACGATTGAATAAAAGTGTTGCAGAAAATCTATCCTCATACAATTTCCCAAGTGAAATTCAGCTTCAATCTGCCCAATTACATGCAACAGGAAATGAAATTGGATTGCGTTTTTCATCACCGATAAATGAAAATACCCCTTATTCTGCCACTATTTTACAAGCAGTAGATCTCTTTGGAAATTCAATTGAAACCCCGATTTCCATCATAGTTGAATATGTGGAAACCCAACCGGCTGAACCAGGTGATTTAGTGATTTCAGAGTTTATGTTTGATCCACCAAGCGGTTACAGTGAGTTTATTGAATTGTATAATCAATCCGAAAAAGTATTGGATCTCATGCAATTTACGTACAGTGACAATGCCGGCAACCCTCGAGCAATAGCCGATGTAAGTACAATTTTGAAACCGCATTCATTTCTGATTCTAGCGCCTAACGACGACTTACTTGCTTTTTTCCCAAATGCAAACATGTTGGTTATGGGTTCAGGATTTCATGCTTTGAACAACACCTCTGATCAAATTGTTATCAAAAATAATACAGGTCAAACCCTCGATTCCTTAGCATATTCATCGGATTGGGGTGGAAGTGATAGAAGTCTGGAACGGCGCTCTTATACTGTTTCAGCTGTTTTTCAAGAAAATTGGGGAGATTCGCCCTCACCTATGGCAGCAAGTGTAGGGGCTGAAAACGAGATTCTACCAGATGTTCAAGCTCCCAAATTATTGAATCTATTTGCAGCTGCTCAGTCCTTTACCTTTGTTTTTGATGAGCAACTGGATGAAGCCCAAGCTATGAATGTGAGTTTGAGTGTGAGTCCGTCACGCGTGGAAAGCTCACGTACGGTGAATACTGGAGTCTTGAGTATTAGATTCACCGACTCCACAACCACAACTACTTCGTTTACTGTATCGCTTGGTTCTGTTAGTGATATTTTTGGCAATTTAAGTACAGAAATAACGCAAGCTATAACCTATGTTCTGGTAAAAGAACCGGAACCCGCAGATATTTTTATAACCGAGTTTGTGTACCGTTCATCAGCAACAACACCGGAATTTGTTGAAATCTTCAATGCATCTAACGAAAATATTGATTTAAAAACACTCGAAATAGCTGATAATCGCGAACAAATTCGATTAGAAGTCCTTTCCGGCTTTCTAGATTATATCAAGCCCCAAAGTTTTCTCGCCTTAACGGCTGATGAGGGATTTGCAGCAGCCGACTCACATCGCGTTGCCGTTCAGCGACTTCCATCATTTAACGATTCCGGTAGTGATGCCATTATCGTACGTTATCAAACCCAAACCTTAGACTCAGTTCACTATCAATTTCCACTTTGGCAAGCCACAAGTGAAGGTCAATCGTTAGAGAGAAAACAACGGCAAAGTATTTCTTCCGACCCTGCTAATTGGGGATTACATCCACAAAAAAATCATTCAGCGGGAAGAGTGAATCTAACCGACACCTTGATTAAACCCTTACAGATTTCATTTGCAGGTTGGTTGGTAAAAGACACGCTAACAATCATAACCTCACGATTTATTGCAAGTTCGGATTATCTACGCATTAGAGTTGGCGCACAAGAAGTTGAACCGGTTTCGATAATCAATAACACGATAGTAATAGCATTGGAAGAACCTGAGAATCGGGAAGCACAAGTTGTTGAACTGGAATATATTGAACCAGGTTTTGAATCCATATCAACGCAAGAAATAGCCTTTCAAGCCACTCCGGAAACCGCAGAACCGTTAATCATTACTGAAATTCTGTTTAATCCTTTAAGCTCGGATGATGGAAGCCAAAGTGATTTCATCGAGTTATTTAACCCCAACCCCTTTTCGTTGATTGTACCGGATAACTTTGTTCAGGTAGAATCCATTTCAAGTGGTTCTATCACATCATTTAAGTTTGAAACGCAAGGTTTACCTATTTCCATCCCATCAAATAAATATGTAATTGTTTTTCCTGATACCGCTCTACATGTAGCTGAGTCACGTTTAGGACTCTATTTTTCATTACATGATAGCATTCCTGCCCTACGAACTAACAGAAATTCACTTTCGCTCAGTTCTACAAATTCTGCCATAAAATTGTTTGATACAAGCGGTGCACTCATGGATTCGGTGCACTTTCTGGCTGATTGGCATAATCCAAACGTTGCTGATGTTCGAGGACGCTCATTAGAACGAGTGTTACTAAGCGGACCAAGCAACGACGCAACCAATTGGAGCACAAGCGGAAATCCTTTAGGTGCCACCCCCGGAAAACAAAACTCAAACTTTATCGAACCGGCAGAAGCACCCAAAAATCAATTAATGATTTTCCCGAATCCGTTTTCACCCGATGAAGACGGGTTTGAAGACAATACAACGATTAGCTGGAATCTTGACGGAACCAACTATGTAATAGATGCCACTATTTATGATCGTTTTGGACGAAAAGTTCGAACACTTGCTCAAAATGTAGTTGCTGGAAAAACCGGAAGTTTAGTTTGGGATGGGAAACGCGACGACGGAACATTTAATCGAATTGGGATTTATATCATCTTGTTTAAAGCAACGGATACTTCAGGTGGTGAATCCTTTATTCGTAAAGAAAGCGTTGTAATTGCCCGAATGATGTAAGCCTGATGTAAAATTTACTTCCAAACTACTTTCATGTTTAGGGGTAAATTTTTTATCTTTACATCCAATCTCTAAAATAAGCGGTATGAAGCCTGAAAATAAGGCAGCAATAGGAATTTTTGACTCTGGTATTGGTGGTTTAACGGTTGTAAAATCCGTTATGAAAATGCTTCCGGGCGAAGACATTATTTATTTTGGGGATACCGCTCGCGTTCCTTACGGAATTAAATCCGTAGAAACCGTTCGGGAATATGCTTTCCAAATCACAGATTTTTTGGTAAAGCAAAACGTGAAAATGATTTTAATCGCTTGTAATACCGTTGCTGCGGCTGCTGAAGCCTTACTTGTTCAACGATTAGCTCCCAAAAACATCCCTGTTTTAGGTGTTATTGATGCCGGTGCAAAAGCCGCTTTGGAGGTTCCCGGCAAACACAAACATGTTGGCGTTATTGGAACACTGGCAACGGTAGGTTCAGGCGCCTATGAGCGTGCTATTCACGAATTGGATGATTCTGTTACCGTGTATTCCAAAGCTTGTCCTTTATTAGTACCACTTGCTGAAGAGGGCTGGGCAGGCACCGATATTGCGCGACAAACTTTAGAAATTTATCTGGAAAATTTTAAAGATAAACCACTTGATGCACTCATTTTAGGGTGCACACACTACCCTCTTTTCCGAGAACAAATTGTGCAGGTTTTAAATCATACAGATATGCAAATTGTGGATTCTGCTGATTCTATCGCATTGAAAGCCAAAGAAGTACTTACAGAAAAAAAATGGCTTAATCTTCAGGAAAAGGGAAGATTTTCGTGTTATGTAAGTGATAAACCCCAACGATTTCAACATCTTGCAGAGCTGTTTCTTGGCAATCCGATTCATCGGGTTGAAGTGGTCTCTCTTCCAATTTGAGTGTTTCTAACTCAGGCCTTACACGTTACCTGAGAGTTTGTAAGCAAATCCAATTTCTTTTTGATTCAATCAAAAGATATTGGATCCATTTTTTTGTATTCCACTGAACAGAAAGTTGAAAATAACTTATAACAGACTGCTTGCAAGATTAGCAAGTTCTGAACGTTCTCCTTTTTTCAGATTAACATGTGCATGCAGAGGGTGGTCGCTGATTCGAGCAATTAAATGCGATAATCCATTCGATTGTGAATCCAGATAGGGCGTATCAATTTGGAAAATATCACCGGTAAAAACGATTTTTGTATTATCGCCTGCGCGTGTAATAATTGTTTTTACTTCATGAGGTGTTAAATTTTGAGCTTCATCAATTATGAAAAATATATTGGATAGACTTCGTCCACGAATATAGGCTAGTGGAGCCAAATGAATTTTATCTTGGTCCACCATTTCTTTAATGCGCTTGTACTCTTTATCACTCTCTTTAAACTGACTTTTTACAAACTCCAAATTATCCCAAAGTGGTTGCATGTAAGGATCGATTTTAGACTTTACATCACCCGGCAAATAACCGATATCCTTGTTACTCAACGGAACGATAGGTCGTGCTACAAAAATCTGACGATAATTCGCTCTACGTTCTAGGGCACCAGCAAGTGCTAATAAGGTTTTTCCTGTTCCTGCAGCACCGGAAAGGGTTACCAACTTTATATCGTCGTTCATAATTGCATGAAGGGCGAAAGTTTGCTCTGCATTTCTTGGTGTGATGCCATAAGCCGGTTGTTTTAAAATTCGCTCGATAGTTTGTAACCGATTGTTGTAATACGCTAAGGCAGATTTATTTCCACTGGTTAAAATAAAATACTGATTGGCTTTTGGCACATCCTCAAAGAATTCATGTATTGGAACTGTTTCATTGGCATAAAGCCTGTCAATTAAGGAAGAATCCTTTAAACGAATCTCTTTATAACCAATATCTAAATGATCGGGATTTTTGATTTTGCCCGTTTCATAGTCTTCTGCCGGAATATCTAAGGCTCGCGCTTTTACCCGTAAATTGATGTCTTTGGTAACCAAAATTACCGGACGCGTTTTAATTTCCTGCTTTAGTTTTAAGACCGCATTTAAAATTCGATGATCGTTTTTAGTGGTACTAAAAATATGATTGGCATCAATTTTTGAAGGCTTATCATCTTGAATAACTTTCAGTTTTCCTTTTTTGGGTCCATTTAAGGGAATCCATTCATGAAGCATATTTTCATCAGAAAGCTTATCCAAATGCCGAACAAACTCACGCGCATGCATGTTTATGAGTGTATTCCCTTTCTTAAACTGATCAACCTCTTCCAAAACAACAATAGGAATTGCAACGTCGTGCTCCTGAAAATTGTGAATAGCATTAAAATCGTGAAGAATTACCGAGGTATCTAATACGAAAACTTTACGTTGTTTGCGAGGCATAATTAGGTTTTTAAGGATTGTGATTTACAGGCATATAATGCTACCGCAGCAGCAACACCCGCGTTTAAACTTTCAACGACCCCTTCAGAAAAAGTTGGGATATAAACCGAGGTTCTTTGAGGCTTAATCAACTCCGGACGGATTCCATTTCCCTCATTTCCGATTACCAATATGGTTTTTTTTGCAAATGAAACCTGTGGCAAGGAACTTGCTGTGTCATCAAGTCGCAATAAATACACGGAAAAACCGATTTCTTCCGCTTTAGAAAAAAAAGATTCTAAATCGGTTTGATGATATCTTAACTGAAAAGCTGAACTCATCGAGCTTCGAACCGTTTTGGGATTAAACAAATCGACTGTTCCGGTTCCCAAAATCAAGGCATCCGCCCCAAACCAATGAAGATTTCTAACTATGGTACCTAAATTACCGGGATCTTGAACCGCATCTAGGGCAAGAATAAGTTTGGATTGTTTCAAAATGCTTTCTGCATCAGTTTCTTCAGGCATTCGAATAATGGCAATTACTCCCTGCGAATGTTCGGTTTGGGCCAATTCAACAAGTTGCTTTTCCGGTATCAAATATGTGTCAATTTCAGGAAAAAGGGCGTTGGGGAATAGATTTTCCGCCTGTATAACACAATCGATTTGCTCTTTTTGATGATGAACAAATTGCTCAATAAGGCGATATCCCTCAGCAACATAGAGTTTTAACTCTTGTCGGTATTTCCGATGCTCTAATTTTCTCAATAATTTGGCTTTCGCCTTCGGCAGTGCTAAAGAAAGCATGCTTTAGTATATTGATTCACTCTCTTTCAGAAAAGCTTACTTTGAAGAAAATTCGATTTTTTTTCTATTTCTTAATCTTGATGATTCATGTTTGCGTGGTTCATAGTTTCGCACAAGTTACTCAAGGTTTAACAGCCACTTCTGACTTTAAGCGGGAGTTGGATAATTTTAATTGGTCTTACAAAAGCGAAGGACACTGGCAATTTCTGAAATCAGAAATCGGTTATCGCTCACAGTTAAACTCACGCATGTTTTTGTTTAACAAAGTGGCGCAAAACGTTCAAGATGAAACACAATTAGCACTTTGGGCACTTCAGCACTTGAACAAAAACTGGTTTTTATTTTCCGATACAGATTATTACTCTTTTACCAATACCGACATTACTACCATGCAATCGCGTATTGGACTTGGGTTACAGTGGCGCGAATTTACAGTAAAACCATCACTTGGTTTATACTCCGACACAAGAAGTAATCGTACGGATGATGGCGTTCAATTTGGCGTACAAACATCAAGCAAAACCATTCGCATTGATGATGATCTTCAAACCAATCTAAATGCTCATTTTCACTATGCCGATATCAATCCTCGACGGTTCCAAAGCAGTTCTATTCAATCAACCTCCCTTTATCAAACGCAAGAAGTACAGCTACGATTGATGGGTGCTTATTCTTTCAATGAGCGAGATTCGTATCAACCAAGTAGTTTTTTTAACCGAAACATTACAGATATCATCGAAAAGATTATCAGTGATACCACACGTTTTCAGGTTGGATTTTCTACACAAGTGAATGAATCTGTTCGGTTCAGTTTTTCGGGATTTTCCCTCTACAACATTCGAGATTTTGAAAACAAACCCCTTACCGATGACACCGAAAACAGCATCATTGACACGCGCTATACTCGTCAGGAGATTGAAGGTACCGGATCTATTGATTATTCATTTTCCTATGGACAAGGTCAGCTTGGTCTTCGATATGCCGTTTCGGGGCTAGACGCACGAATCACTCAAGCACTGAATAGCAGCGACGAAGAAATAACCCGAAGAAACGAGCAATTACGAAACACCTTTTATGACCAAGAGACCACCGAACTATTTGCAAAAAATTCAGTTTCCATCAACAAAAATCATACACTCAATACCAACGCTACTATTTCTATTTTGCGTTTTGATACACCGGAATCCAACTTCGACGATCGAGATGAACTTTTTTCAGCCCTAGAATTAGAACACAAATTTTATAGCGACCAATCGTATGAAACCTCGCTTTTGATTTCAGGTGAATCGTATCATCGCGTTTTTTTATTTCGTCAGCGTAGTTTAGAGAACAATAAACGGCAAAGCTTACGGCTTCAACCTTCTATGATTTGGTTTCCGTTAAAAAAGGTACGATGGAGCAACCAATTTATGGTTCGGGCCAATTATACAGTGTATGATTTTCAAGATCGGGAAGGCACGGTTCGTGACCAATCTTCACGTGAATGGGGATTTAACAGTGATTTACGTTGGGAGTTTTCTAAAAATTGGTACAGCAGTTTATTGGTTTCTCGCAACAGACTCATTATTGGTCAACTTTTTTGGAATGAGTTTAGCGAAACGCCGATTGATACCTTAACCACAACTCGTATTGAATCAGCCTTAGAACTTCAAAAACCGGGTTTATATGCCAAATTAGGCATTCGGATATTTATCAAGGATGATTATGTACCTGTTACTGTACTGCAATTAAATCAGAATGAGGCAACCTTAACACGTTTTACAACAGGAAATCAACAAACTTTTCAGTTTGGCCCCATGCTAAGTTTACGATGGGAATCAACAAAATATGGTGAAATAAGCATTGATGGCTGGTTACAACTGCAATATCTTCGCAATCAGTGGTATATCGACGTTCCTGATTCATTTAGCCGTGCCTTAAGCACCGACGAACGATTTCGCAGAACCCGAATTTTCCCGAATCTCTCCATCCGAACCAAATTTTATTTATGAGCAGCCTTTTTTTAGATGTCATTGATCTTTTGGGAGTGGTAACCTTTGCTATATCGGGAGTGCTTACAGCTCAATCCAAACGCATGGATATTTTCGGGTTATTTATTATTGCATTTGTAACTTCCGTAGGCGGAGGCACTTTGCGGGATGTACTCATTGGAACCACTCCTGTTGGTTGGATGAATAATTTAAGTTATGTGTACACTATAATAGGCAGCGTGATTTTTGCGCTCATTTTCAATAAGAAACTTCGTTATTTACGCACTTCTTTTTTCTTATTTGATACAATCGGAATAGGTTTATACACGGTTTTTGGAATCGAAAAAGGGCTTCAATTAGGCTTACATCCAATCATTTGTATTTTCTTAGGTACAATCAGCGCTTGTTTTGGCGGCGTAATCCGCGACATTTTATGCAACGAAATACCCATCATTTTTCGTCAGGAAATTTATGCAACAGCCTGTTTATTGGGTGGAGTGGTTTACTTTACGCTACACTTTTTAAACCTCGATAACACAATCATTTTTATCACCTCTGTATTGGTTGTTATTTTGATTCGTGTTGTTGCTGTCAAATTTCATCTGACTATGCCGCTCTTTTATCGCCCCGAGACTTTATCCTAAAAAAATCTATGCCTTTAATTGAAACACATTTAACTCCGGAAGCACTTCAATACCTTACCAGCCGAATCCTATTTTAAGGCCAATAAATCAGTAGCATCTTCCTGAATATGAATTGAATCTAAACGTACTTTTAAATGATTCATAAACGTTAAAAATTCCACGCGTAACTCAGTTTCAATAGGTTTAGCAGCAGGATTATACTGTTTGTAGGGGTCAACTTGTTTACCATTTTTCCAAAAACGATAACATAAGTGAACACCGGAAGCCAAGCCTGTCTGACCTACATAACCAATAACTTGCCCTTGTTTAACAGTTTTTCCTTTTTTAATTCCGGAAGCAATTCGTGAAAAGTGCAGGTATCCGGTTTCATAAACAGAATTGTGACGGATTTTCACATAATTCCCATTATTTCTGCCATATCCGGCCTGTTCCACAATACCATCGGCAACGGCATACACAGGAGTGCCTTTTGGAGCTACATAATCCGTTCCCAAATGTGCTTTATAGGTTTTTAAAACCGGATGAAATCGGCGAACGGTATATCGTGAACTCACTCGCGAATACTTTAAAGGTGCTTTTAAAAAGGTTTTTTGTAAGCTATTTCCATGTTCATCAAAATAACGGGCACGATTGTTATCTTCGAATCGGAAAGCGTAAAACGTTTCACCACTTTGATTAAAACGTGCAGCTTTAATAATGGATTCTCCGGTTGGTTGGCCATCAATAAACTCTCGCTCTAAAATTACCTGATACGAATCCCCTTTTTGAATGCGATAAAAATCAATTTGCCAGGCAAATACATCGGCAATGTGATAGGCCAATTGAGGGTCGAGGTCTTGTTCCATCAAACTGGCATACAACGATGACTCAATAACGCCTGATGCCACATGTTCGCGATATTCTGATTTTTTTAGGCCTCTTTCTGCATAAATACTATCCGTTAACTGAATCTTAACAAACTCACGAAGCGAATTTTCATATACAAAATACAGAGGTGTTTGTGTTGAATCTGCTTTTTTGATGATATGATATGGAGCGCGGATACTGAGGCTTCTCGCATTAAATATTTTTTTTGAACGCTTTACTATTTCATGAATGGTAACATACGGGATTGCATGTTCAGCCAATATGGAGTAAAACGTTTCGTTGCGTTTGATGGATGAGGAAAAAATTTCTAATGAATCTTCTGATTTGATATCAAAAGGATAGGAAATCAACGTAGGCTGTAGAGCAAACAAACTATCCGTTTTGTGATTTTCTTCTTGATGATTGTCGATACTTGATGTCTCACGAGTTGTATAAAAAACAACTATTAACAACAAAATTACACTAAAAATCGACAGTACAAACGATTTATCCTTCAAAATAATGAGCTTTGTTCTTGTTTATTGGCTTGGCATGTACGCTTTAATTCCTTGCAGGATTCGTGCCATTTTCAAGCATGGCAAAAATGTGAAGAAATCCACAGGCATCCAATCTTTTAGAATCCTGCATATGTAAAAGCTGTGGAAACACTTCCAAGTATTTTGTTTTATTGTACTTAGATTGGCATTTAAACAGTTTAAACGGTGAAATATGAACCCTAAACCTGCTGATTTTTTTTCATTTCCAACTTTTTCAGCCACTCAATTTGTGCTTTTTTACCGGATTTAATCCCGATATACGCACCAATACTTGCCGAAATTAATAATACCGTGAATAAAATCGGTTGCATTTCAAGTACGCCTGCTTCATCCCGAATTAAAATCTGAATAACTATTGGTAGCACAAAAATCACGCTCATTACATAGGGGAAATATGCGGCGGTAAACGCTTTGGTCATAAACCGTTTGCTCAACATATAATTCACATGAGCAATAGTAATGATGAGTCCAAACCACGTAGCCACAGCATACAAACCACCCATTTCAATGTATTGATAAAACCCGTGTGTAAATACGTAATACAAAGCACTTAACATTAAAGCAAGTGTTGAATAAGCGAAAATGCGGGGAAATTGATTCTGCATGGAATTACATTCTATTTTTTTACAATCCACTGTTCGGGATTCAGATTTTCTTTGTCTTCCCGAATCATCAAAAATACAGCGTTACCTTTGGGAGAAAAATTATCGCCACCTTTGCCGACTAAATCACCGGCTCGGATATACATGTCTTTTCTCACATTTACCTCAGTAAGGTTACCATAAACCGTGTTAAACTTGCCATGGTTCACAATTACCACATCTCCATAGCCTTTAATCGGAACTACTCCAAACACGACACCTTCGTGGATTGCATACACATTCGCTTTAGGTTCTGTGGCTATTTCAACTCCATGATTCATTATTTTTGTGCGATAAACAGGATGCACAATGTTTCCGTACTTCGCTGAAATTACTCCGGTTTCAACAGGCCAGGGAAGTTTACCTTTCGATTTGGAGAAGGAAGCTTCTAAAGCCTTTACATCTGCTTCGCTTAAACTCGCTCCACTGCTGTTTACTATTGGTTTTTCGTACTTTGCTATTTCTTCTTTACGTTTGTTGGCATCCGTAATTTTTTTTGCCTCTTCCAGGCGGCGCAAACGCTCTGCTTCCAACTCTCTAATTCGCTTTTCTTCTGCAACACGAACTTTAATTTCTTCTGCAATTAACTTATCGAGCGTGGAGTTCATGGAATCCAACTCTTTTTTTGTGGTCACAAATAGATTTTTAAGTTTGGTTCGGTTACGCTGAATGGTTGCCAACAGTTTGTCTTGCTTTTTCCTTTTAGAATCCAATTTACCGCGTTCGGCGTTTTCCTCAGCTAAAACTTGTCGGTTTTTTGCTCGATTTTGCTCTAATTCAGCTTTTTTAAGGGATAACTCCTGCTTTTTCTCTTCAATTTCTTCCGCTTGCTTGTTCCGATATTCGGCAAATTTTTTCAAGTAAAAGGAACGCGATAATAGTTGAGATACTGATTCTGCCGCTAAAATTAAGGCCAATTCCCCCGATCTACCGTGTTTGTACAAATAGATTAGTGCTTTTTGATAATTAGCAATCAGCGTTTCTAATTCAGCTTGACGCAAATCGTACTCTTTCTGTGTTAAGCGAATTTCTTGTTCAATGGAATTGGATTCATCTTTTAATTTCTGAATAACCTGAACCCGTATTGCAATTTCCTTGTCGAGTTTCACTAACTCTCGGGTTAATTGTTCGAACTGCTGCTCAGACTCCGTAAGTTGCGACTCATACGTATCGAGTTGTTTTTTTAACTCTTCAATTTCAGCGCGGGTTTTGTTCTGCTCTTGACGCAATTTTTGGCGCATCTGTTCATAATTTTGTGCTTGAACTTGCGAAACCATGCCAATACAAACAAACAAAAAGACAACGAGAAGTCTTGTTGAGCGATAAGCCATAAACCGATGTAAGATGTGCTTCATAATCGCTCCAAACTTACATTTTTTGGTAATGTAATGTTGATTTCTTTCTTTTGCTCCGACTCCCGAAAATCTATACTTCCACTTAAAACACGTGTTGATGTTGGCTTATTCAGGCTTTCCATTTTTCGCGCAACAAATCGTCCATTTTTTAAAGATGCGTGTTCTGAAAATTCAATCTGTGAAAAGGCTTGCACCTGATCATTAGCTACAATATTGGTAAATATTGCATTTTTTTTCGTGATAAATCCTTCTAAGCCATTCAATAAGTCTCTCAAATTCCATTGATATTCATCTTCCAAAACCACAGTCTCCGCTGAAAATAGTCGTTCTGGGAAAAACACATCAAACAAATGAAAAGGAACCAAACCACCCGAAAATGATGCTGCAAAATCGTGCTTTGACATTCGAATGAGTGTTTTTTCAATTTTATTGTATTCGGTTACCGAATCAGCATCAATCCATAGATGAACAGCCTCAATACCAATACTGTTTTTAAATTGCATAAAACAAACGTCTTTATTGGCACTAAATTCAACCGAAAGTCGCTCATTTCCTTGTGGTGAAGCATACAGAACGCGAGCTTTACCCTCTAAATAGGCTGGGATTGTCAATGAATCAACTAGCTCTGAAACTGCTTTTTCCGTTAATTGAAATACCGATTCAGATGATGATAGTTTGCGGCCGGTTTGAAACAGACCACAAGCTTGTACCATCAATAATAAAAACAAAAAAAGCAGTAATCTTTGCTTATTCATGTCCTAACTTTTTTTGCAGATACGTTCGTGTAGGTTCTAACTCCAGAGCTTTTTTCCACCACAATTTCGCTTCATCAAGATTATTGAGCTTTTCGTTTACATCGCCTAAATGCTCATACACTTCTGCGCTTCCACCACCGGCATCTATGGCTTTTTGGATATATATTTTGGCATCATCATACAATTTATTTTGATATAAAATCCATCCATAGGTATCTAAAAATGAAGGGTTTTCGGGCTCAATATCCAAACTTTTCTTACTCATGAGCTTGGCTTCGTTGAGTTTTTCGCCGCGCACGCTTAGATAATATGCGTAGTTATTAAGGGCAGTAGCATTATTCGGGTCGAGTTTGATTGCCGCATCGTAGGCTTCAGCTGCAGATTCCCAACGATCTAATTGATAATAGGCATCGCCCATAATAGTATGAATTACCGATTTAAATTCGCGTCGAGCAGGTGCATAGGTGGCTTTTTTTAGCCACGTAACTGCCTGCTGATAATTTTGTGTTGAAAAATGAGCAGCTCCAATAGCATATTCCACAAATGCATTTTCAGGAACGGCCTGATCAATTTCTCCAGCTCTTTCAATTAATGTAGAAAAGGAACCTGTTGCCAGATACAATTGAACCAATTCCAGCCATGCATTTTGATTGGTTGCATTTAATTCAACAGCTTTTTCAAATTGATTTTTTGCCTCAAGAGGTTCGTTCAAAACGTTTTGCAAACTGCCTAATAACACATACGCATCGGATTGTTTTGGGTGACGCTCAATTAAAACCTTTGCATACTCACTTACTTTTTTTAGGCCATAAAATCGTTGGTCTTGTTCGGTTGCTTCTATTTGGGAAATCACATAACGAACATATTGCTCTTTGGGAAGAAAGCCTAAGTCATCACTATGCAAAATGCGATACGTAAGTGAATCCAAACCAATTTCATTTTGATTGGTCACATATAATTTCACTAATAGACGATAGGCAGCGGCATCGTTTAAATTTCGCTCCAGTAAGGTTAATAGCGTGTATTCAGCAGATTCAGTATTCCCCATGGATAATTGCATTTCAGCAACAGAATAGCGCAATTGTGTATCCATCGGATTAATGTCTGATAAAGCTTGTAACTCAACTAATGCTGAATCTTTTTGTCCTAGCTGAGAAAAATTCAAATACCTGCGATAATGTGATGGTTCATCTGTTCCATATTGGCGAATAATTGAACCATAAACGGCATTGGACTGCTCTAATTGACCGTTTTTTGTATGTAAATCTGCTAATTTATATCGGAGTTCAACGGTTGTTTCTTGTGTTTGAATAAAAGATTGTAAAGTTTCAATTGCTGCGTTTAAATCCCCGTTACTTTCATGAATTTCAATCACTTTTAATTGATAAAACCGGTTTTCAGGTTCATTTTTCGCTGCTTGATTAGCATAATAAAGCGCATTTGCTGGGTCACCAATGGCAAAGTAGGCATCAGCTAAAGCAAACTGAATACCAGGCTCATTCGGAAGCTTAATCATTGCATTGGTGAATAAATCTAACGCTGTCTCGGCATCGCCCTCTTCAAAAGCAACAACACCTTTTATAAAAAATGCTTTTGCTTCAGCGGAATCGGCTGTTGTTACCGGAAATAATTCATTTGGAATAGGTTGCGCTTCTTGATTTGGAGAAAGCTTTTTGGTGCTTGAACAGGCCCAAAATGAAGTAATAACAAAGAATAAAAGTCCAATTTTTTGCATGAGCTAAGGTAAGAAATGTCTGAAATCTGAACGGGTTAAACTTATCAGAAATTGTTACGCCATTTAACTAAGGCATTGAATGCGTTTAACATGCCGGAACCATACCACGAAAACCATTCTCCGTTTATACATTCAATCCGGGCTTTGGGCCATATTTGCTGAATTTCTTGAACATGCTTTTCTGTAAAAGGATAAGGTTCCGAGCTAAGTAACACACAATCGGGTTTTTCTTTTTTGAGATCATCATCTGAAAAAGAGGGATAACGCGTGTAATCAGAAAAGACATTTTTAAGCCCAAAGCGAAGCATCACATCGTGAATGTAGGTATCACTACCAACGCTCATCCAAGGGTCTTTCCAAATAAAATACGCCGTTTGTAGGGGTTTTAAGTCAGTTTTTGGAAGCTCATGTTTAATGGAGTGAACCAGTTGATGCACTTGTTTTTCACGTCCAAAAAGAGTCCCAATTTGTATCATTTCATGAAAAGCATCCTCAATCGTGTCTATTTCGGTCACAAAAACCTGAGTAAAGTCTAGCAATGCTTCTACATCCTCTTTTCGATTCTCTTCTTTGTTGGCAATTACCCAATCAGGTTTTAAGGATCTAATCTTTTCAATTCGAGGATTTTTCGTTCCTCCTATACTTGGAATCGCGGCTACTTTTTCTTGGGGATGAATACAAAAACGCGTTCTTCCAACAAGATTTTTTTCCAGACCGATATCCACCAAAAACTCTGTTAAACTGGGAACTAGCGAAACAATACGCATTGATTATGCAAATTGATGAATGATTGTTTTAGCCCTCTGCACATACGTGCCACCAAATAAATTGGCATGAACCAAGATTGGATACAAATTATATAAGGCTACACGTTGTTGAAACCCCGGTTGAAGAGGGTGTTCTGCTTGATAGGCTTGATAGAATTCGTCGGTAAACCCTCCAAAAAGTTGACTGAAAGCAAGTTCTGCTTCGCGATTGCCGTAATACATGGCCGGATCCACCAACCCTACGCCGTGTTCTACTGAGCAAATTACATTTCCTCGCCATAAATCTCCGTGCAGCAAAGCCGGTTGCTCATTCGGAAAAATAGAATGCCACATTTTTGAAGAAATAAACGCTTGATTTAGGTCAGCATCATCAATCAAATCGGCGTTTCGAGCTTTTTCAAGTTGAGGAAAAATGCGCATCTCCCAAAAAAAATCAGCAAAATGCGCACGATAGTCATTCTTTTGAGGCAAATTCCCAATGTAATTGTCGTGATCAAGGCCAAAATGTGAGAAGGTAACCTTATGAAGATGGGCTAAGCCGGCTCCAAGTCGTGAAAAATCCTGTTTTTTAAACTCTCTTAGCTCTAAAAAGTCTAAGGCTAAAAAACTCAATCCACCATCTAAAACACCAACATCTAAAACTTTTGGAACAAACAAGCCTTCTGCATGATGAGCCAACATCGCTAATGCAGTTGCTTCTTTTTCGAACATATCAGCCGGAGCGTGCGTATTGTACTTCACAAAAATTTGGCCGGATTTCTGAAATTCTATTTGCAGCGCTTGATTAATATCGCCCCCGGCAACCCCTTGATATCGTTCAATCGTATCCTGAAAACGTTCTTCTAAGGCAGCGAACAAGGCATTAGTCATACAATATGAGATTTTAATTGATTCAGTAACGTGATGCAGGAACGTGTAACCATTTGAAAAACTTGTTCGAATCCATCACTCCCACCGTAATACGGATCGGGAACATTCAAATCACCCTTGGCCAATTCATCAAATTCTCGCAAGAGAATAATTTTCTCTGATGGATAATCTCGGTGCATCAAACTTTTAATATCACGCTCATTTTGCGTGTCCATTGGGATAATTAAATCAAAATAATCAAGATCAAAGCGTTCAAATTTTCGAGAGCGGCTCAACAATGAAACTCCATGTCGTTGCGCAGCGTCCCGACTTCTCGAATCGGCACGTTCTCCCACATGATAAGCTGAGGTTCCCGCTGAATCAATTTCAAAATAGACTTGAAGTCCGGCTTCATTCACCAAATGCTGGAAAACACCTTCAGCCGTTGGACTTCTACAAATATTACCTAA
>CAZIQX010000006.1:0-10902 GCA_964541325.1 uncultured Chitinophagales bacterium
ACAATGCCCAATAAAATCATGATTTGCGAGATTATCGGATTTTGTGTTTGTGTGGTTGGGTCAATGATGTTTGCAAAACCCAAGCCTGTTTGAATGGAAATAAACTGCCCGCCAAACTGTATTCCGCCAAATACAATTTGCCCTGCCAGACCTAGGGCAACACCGACCAACATTTCTTTAATGATTAAAATCACAACTTCTAAATTAGAAGCATCAAGTGGAATCATACTACCCTGAAGTGGTATAACCGGATACAATAACAGCGTAACTGAAAGAGCAAAAAACACTTTTACGCGCACCGGAAATTGCATTGATCCAAAAAAGGGAGCCGCCATAATTACACTTGTAACCCTAACCATGATTATAAATGCGGTAACGATAAATTGAGGCTCAAAAACACCCATACGGAAAACCTAACGGGCTATAAGTGGGATAAAATCGAAAATACGTTGAACAAACGAAATGCTGTATTGGAGCATGTATCCAAAAAAGAAGAACATAATAATCACAATGACAACCATTTTTGGCACATAACTGAGGGTCATTTCCTGAATTGATGTAGCCGCTTGAAAAATGGAAACGATAAGACCTACTACAAGAGCAGCGATTAGCAAAGGCCCGGCTAAAACAACCGTAGCTGTAAGCATTTCCTGAATCCAGTATAAGCCGATTTCTGTGTTCACCTTTAGCCTCTATTTAAAACTTCTTACTAAGGAATCCACCAATAGATACCACCCATCCGTTAATACAAATATGAGAATTTTAAACGGGAGCGATACTAAAACAGGAGGTAAAAACATAACCCCCATGGCCAATAACACCGACGACACCACCAAATCAACAACGAGAAATGGTAGATATATTAAAAATCCAATTTGAAAGGCAATTCGCAATTCAGATATCACATAAGCAGGAACAACCACATAAAGCGGTATATCTTCAACCGACCCAACTGATTTCAAATTTGCCAAATCCATGAATAAAAGAACGTCTTTTTCGCGTGTTTGCTTTAGCATGAACTCTTTTAGGGGGACTGCACCACGTTCTAAGGCTACACTTTGTGTGATTTGATCGTTCAGATAGGGCTGAATCGCAACATCATTAATTTTATTAAAAACCGGCATCATGATGTATATAGTTAGAAACAGTGCCAAGCCAATTAGTACCTGATTAGGGGGTGATTGCTGCGTTCCTAATGCTGTTCGCAAAAAGAAGAAAACAATTACTATTCGGGTGAAGGAGGTCATCATGGTCACGAATGCCGGACCAAAACTTAGAATAGTAAGTAGGATAACCGTTTGGATAGCAATAGAATAATCTTCTTTACCATCAACAGGGGTAATGCTTAAATCGATGCGAGGAATATTTTGTGCACCTGTTTGAGCGCTTGCCACATCAGCTAAAAGAAGAAATACAGGTAAACCAAGTAAAATCCAGATAAACGCTTTGTTACGCATTTGATTTGCCCTCCGTCCGTTCCAAAATCTTTGAAAACAATGATGAAGGTTGTTTCCCTTTTTGAAACTCCGTTGGATTCCAATCATGTTTAGAAACCGTTTTTAACAAATTTATTTGCTGTGATGTAACTCCTAAAACCAAATAATCATCACCCAAACTCACTACTTTTATAAATTGCCCTGGTCCAATTTCTTGTTCGGCCACCACATTGGTTAGCACATTTTCAGGAGTTTGTTTTTTTTGATTCCACCACCATATTACACCGATAGCAAGAATCAGTATCAGAAAAACAGGAAAGGCATTTCCAAATAGATTGTCTTCAACCCGTTGTGGCGCAGATTCTGTTGTTCCTAAAACAACACGAAGAGAATCGAGACGGGCTTGTTGTTCTGTGGAAATTGTTTCCTGTTCTGAATGATCCGTTTGTGATAAAGTGAACATCCACAAAAGCAATAAGATTACAGATAATAACAGTACCGGTTTAAGTACCGTGTTTGATTTTGCTCCCGAAAAATTCACTTTGATCATTAGCGCAAGCTTTCAATACGCTCTTTGGTAGATACTAAATTTGTAATTCGAACGCCAAAATGTTCATCAATTACCACAACTTCACCCTCAGCAATGCGATGACCATTTGCATAGATTTCGACAGGTTCACCAGCTAGTTTATCTAGTTCAATTACCGAACCTCGTACCAAGTGCAGCACATCACCTAAAGGTAATTCTTTGCGTCCCAATTCCACAGAAATATCGAGTTCAACATCCTTCAAAATATCGAGGTTGCGAACCTCAACTTCACTTTTTACATCTGAGAATGGATTAAAATCTTCAAATTCTACCGGTTTACTGCTAACCGGTGGCAATTCTTTCGCTTTTTCGCGGTCTTTATCCTTCTTAGGTTGAGCTACCTGTTTTTGACTTGCAGGTTCAGCTTTTCCTGCTGGTGTTGATTGAAATGCAGCTTCAATATCATCATCAGAGGCTAAATCAGATGATGGTATATCATCCATCATTGCTTTAAGCACCGGTTCTTCTTCTCCGCCCATCACTTCACGAATGGTATCTTCATCGGGAATTTCGAAAGCAACAATCATGGCGAGCTGAGGCTGTTCGTCGCCATCAATGGTAAATTTTCCGGTTACATCAATTTGAGCGATAAAATAACTGTCTCCGGTAACGCCTGAAGCAATTTGTGCCGATTTTAAAATATCAACCGGGCCCGGTTCAACTGGAATTTCATCTGCCTGAAGTGAAACTTGGATGGTTCCAAATAATTGAGAAGTAAATTCCTTGATTAAATCACGGGTAATTTCATTTACTTCGCGTTCTTCCACGCCTAACATGGCATTAGAGAGTTGTGGAATCCAGTTATCATCAAAAGCGATGAAAACAGAAGTGTTAAAAATCTGATCTTTTACAGAGACAACGGCGGTTCCGGTCTTGAGGGCTTCAATAACCATTTCAGAATCGGCCACACTAGTAGCTGAAACTTCCACATTAATTTTTTTGAGGAGAATGGTTTTTAAAAATCCTTCAACTGCCGGGAGTTGATTTTTTAGCCCTTGTTCAAGTACGTGAGCTTCCATGGCTGAATCCTTTGTCATTCGTTGTCTTCTTCAATAAAATCAAAAACTTTAATGGCCTTATGTCGACGCATTTGTCCTGGAAATGCTTTCATTTTAAGGTGATTATTCACCAGCACGTCCAAAGGTTGTTCGATGCGTCGGTTTAGCGTAATAGCATCGCCTACCTGCATCTTAATCAAATCTTGAATGGTAATTTTTGTATTCCCTAAAACAGCCTGAACAGGAACCTGAACTTTTTTGAGATGATCGTGATAAATGGCTCGTTGTTCAGGTTCTAGATCGTCTTTACGCATTTGGTTAGCATTGCGGAAAAGTGAATTGGACAATGCTTTTTCAAGTAATGCGTAGGGATAACACAAGTTAAATACGGCACGGCTATCGTAAACGGAAATCTGATAAAAAACGACAATTGCAGGTTCCATTGCCGAGATTATCTGAATGTTTTCAGGGTTACTTTCGTAAGAATGTTGATACACCGTAAGTTGCATGTACGGGTTCCAAGCTTCTTGTAACTCCGAATAGACCCGATTCATGATACGCGACATCACCTTTTCTTCGATGTTGGTCATTTCGCGTCGAAAAGTCATTTCTTTGCTTCTGCCACCGCTTTGGCGTTCAACGGAAAACACACAAAAGCGAGGGTCAATTTCCATAACGGCTTCGCCACCCCATTCTTCAACGGTGAAGATAAAGAGAGCACTTGGGGAAGCAATAGACTGAACGAACTCCGAATATACCACCTGATCGATCGTCAAGAATTGAATATCGACGATAGTTCGGAGCATATTGGTAAATGCTACGGAAAGATTTCGGGCAAACGTCTCGTGCAAATTCCGCAACGAGCGCATTTGTTCTTTGGAAACCAGTTTTGGATGCTTAAAGTCGTAATTAACAACTTCTTTTTTGGGCATAACCACAATAGGCTCAGCCGTTTCGGGAACATCCGCGAACTGATTGAGCAGGGCATCTACTTCATTTTGAGAGAGAAGTTTGGAAACCATGATTGTGCCTTGTTTAACGTTTTATTGCATCACGTATTTAGTGAAAAATACATTTCGAACAGCGGAATCGCCTAAAATGGAATTAATAACAATACCAATTTCCTGTTTTAGATTAATACGTGCATCTACACTTTGTAATTCTTCCACTGTTTTTTTACTAAGCAACGTATTGATTGCATCTTTAACAATAAACTCGTTGCGTTTTACATCTTCAAGATCACCTTCATCACGCATTTGAATACTAATGGAACAAACTAAAAAGCGTTGTCCTTTAGATTCAGCCGGATTTATTGTGATATTTTCAAATTCGTAGGTAACCCCAAAATTTGGTGGAGCTCCATACACCCATTCATAAATAGGTTGATAATTAAGCGCTATAATCGTGTAAGCACCTATTGCTTCTGCAACTAAAATGGCAATAATCAAAAAGGTATTTCCGTAGCTTTTGCGAAAGGTACGTGGAATGGTTACTACCGGTATGTTATCGGAATCAATTCCTTTGGTGCCTGATAAATCTGACTTAGCCATAGTTCTTAGTTATTAATCGGATTTGCCGGAAAACCGGGGACTTCAGGTGCTGCCACTTCCGGAGTTGTTTGTTTATAGCGAATTAAAATTTCAACTCTTCGGTTTAATGCTCTGCCTGAAGCATCTTCATTATTGGCAATAGGCTGATATTCCCCTAAGCTGCTCGCTTTGAAAGTTGATGGTGGCAGATTGGTGTTTTCCATCAAAAATAATAAAACAGATATAGCTCGTTCTGAACCTAAATCCCAATTGGAGCGATAACGCGAGGTTCTAACCGGTATGTTATCAGTATGGCCCTGAACTTCTACTTCGGCAATTGTATCATCAAACAGATAGGTTATCTCGCGAAGAATATTTTTGGATTTATCGAGCAGATTGTAATCGCCACTTAAAAATGTAAGCGATTCTTTTAGAATGATGCGATTTCCGGTTTCCATGAGGTCAACCTGAACCTGATCGCCTAAATCGTTTTCCTGAATGTACGTATTCAGGGCTTCCCAACGCTCACTTCGTTTTAGCTTTTCTGCCAATGCATCAATAGGAATAACTGAGCTTTCGTTTAAAATACCTTCACCACCCTCAAAAGCAGATTGGATAGCTTTGAGTTTGGATTCCTCAACACCGGGTGTCATGGCATAAAAAACCACAAAAAACACCAGGAGCAGTGTTATGAAATCGGAGTAAGTAACTAACCAGCTTGTAGACCGGTCAATGTGCTTTCCCATTTTTCCTTCTGTTGATTAATCCAGTGGTTATACATTTTGTCTTCCTGTTGTTGATTAATGCTAGCAGCACCAAACAGACGTGCATATTCTACTTTCTCGTCTGATGTACAATAACTGAGCATTTTCTTTTCCAGGATGCGAGGATTTTCCCCATTTGCCAACGAAATAATTCCTGCACGAAGCATTCGTTTTTCGTTGAGTTCCTTTTCAGAGTATTCTTTTAACTTGCCTCCTAAAGGTGCAAAGATGAGATTAGCGAAAATTGTGCCATAAAATGTTGTAATTAAGGCAACCGACAAACCTTGACCAATTCCACCTGAGTCGTTGAGGTTACGAAGCATTAAAATGAGTCCGATTAGAGTACCAATCATACCAAAAGCGGGAGCATAGGTAGCCATAGAATGCATGATGCGATACGTAATATCATGACGTTTTTCCATGGCACTGATTTCATCATCCAAAATGTGCACCAAATTTTCCTCTGAAATACCATCTATAGCCAATTCCATTCCACTCTTCAAAAAAGGGTCGTCGATGTAACGGATATCATCATCTAAAACCAATAACCCGTTTCTGCGAGCACGACGCGAAAATATGGTAAACATTTCGATGTGGCGAAGCATATCAATGCGCTGCCCACCAAAGGCTTTTTGAACAGCACGTTGTGCATTCAAAAGGTCCTCCATGGGGTAATTCACCAAACAAGCCGAAAGTACACCACCCAGCACAATAATTAAGGATGATAAACTCACAAATGAACCTAAACCGCCTTCTATCAAAATCGAAAGGGCAATTAGACCTAAGCCGGCACCAATTCCAATACTTGTTGATTTTTCCATGTTTGTTTGATTTAGGTTTAATACAAATGAGCCTGCCGAAGCAGGCTCATCGCGAAGTTAATTAAAATTATTAACGTTTCAGCTGTGTTACTTCATTGAGTAACTGATCGGAGGTTGTAATCACTCGTGCAGCAGACTGATACGCTCTTTGAGCAACGATCATTTCGGTAAATTCTTGAGCCAAATCAACATTTGATGACTCTAAGAAACCGGAACTGATAGTGGTATCAGGTAAGTTTTTTGCGCTACCGATGATTAAATCACCCGCAGTTGAGGTTACCGAGAAGAAACCACTTCCGGCGTGAATCAGAGCATTTTGGTTAGCCACTGTAGCAATACCTAATTGAGCTAAGTTTTTGCTACGTCCGTTGCTGTATGTACCAACGATCAAACCATCAGCATCGATGTAGAAGTCGGTTAATTCACCTTGTGCGTAACCATCTTGTTTTACGAAGTTTGCAGAAGTTGAACCGTCGAACTGTGTGATGCGACCTGTTGTAGGATCATCAAGAGCTACATCAAATGTCATCAATTCAGCACCGTTACCCGGATCGAATGTTACCTGGAAAATTCCATTATCTGGAACAACCAAGTTACCTTCATCGTCGAATTGAATAGCAACAGAACCGGCAGGAGAGGTAACAGCTTCACCATTCAAGAAACGTGGCGCAACCGACCAGTTGTTGTAATCATCCTGAATGAATTCAACTAATAAGGTGTGTGCTTCACCTTGGGAATCATACACCGTGTTACTAATTAACGTTGAATTGGTCGCTCCTTCAGTACTGATGTTCAAGGTAGAGAAGTTAATCACACCTGTTGAACCCGCACCCATAGCCAATGAAAGCGAAATACTGCTATCACCAAGTTGATCGCTACGCATTACAATTTTTCCATCTTCTAAGGTAGCTGTTGCTTCACCGGTAAATGCTGCATTGATGGATGCAATTAAATCATCGATGGTTGTTCCATCGTTACCGGCACCGTACGTGAATGTAGCAGTTATAGCGTTTCCTGCATTATCAGTACCTGAAATATCAACGGTATCACCATCAACTAATGCTGTAGTTGTTTGGTTCATCGTAGCAAGGTCTTGTGTACCTGCTGCTAAAGAATTGCTAGCATCGGTAAACGCGTTGGCACTAGTTAGCACTTGAGCAATACTTGTGTTAGCACTCAAGTTACCTGCCAAGTTAACCGTTTGAGTTTTTGCAGGTGCAAAAATATCACCGAAGTTTACGCGGATGTTTTCAGCAGAACCACCATTGATTACCGTTCCATCTGCGTTGGCATTAAAACCACGAACATTTAATCCACTGTCGGTAACTAAGAAACCATCAGCATTAAATTTAAAGTTACCGGCGCGGGTCACAAAGTTTTGAACGCCATCATTTACCATAAAAAAGCCGTTTCCTTGAATAGCAAGGTCCGTTTTAATATTGGTTGATGTGATCGGGCCTTGGGAAAAATCACGAGAGATTGATGAAACTCGTGAACCCAAACCAACTTGGTTATATAAACTTGGTGCAGAACCAAAACGGGCATCAGGCTTGGTTAAGCTCTGAGACACGAGTTCTGCAAAATTTACTTGACTTGATTTAAAGCCAGCTGTATTTACGTTTGCAATGTTATTGCCGATTACGTCCATTTTGGTTTGAAAACCTTTCATCCCGCTAATACCGGCACTGAGAGATCTCATTAATGACATAAGATTACCTCTTAAAGTTTAAGATTTGACGTTAAGGAAGAGCACACTATCGATCGGTCAAGTGTGCTTGGGCTTCCCTTGCGGGTCCAGCCCAATTGTTTGTTTTTTTAGAGTTGTGGTTTAGTCAGAACAGCACTGTCAATTTGGGTAAATACGCGGTCGCGTAATTCCATTTGATCTACGGCTGTAATAACTGTTCTATTCGGGATGTTGACCACAAATGCGTGTTCACCATCCAACACCAGCGTTTCACGGCTGCCCTTTTCGGCTGCTCGGTTAACCGCTTCATTTATTCGCATCAAATCGGTTTCATTGAGTTGAATATTGCGGTCTTCCAATCGCTTCAAGGCATGGCCGGAAAATTGTAAGGTCCGGTTTCCCTGTTGTACACGTTCCAGTATTTGGGCAAAACTTTCTCCTGAAGGAGCGAGTGGTGCCTGAAGTGGCGCGCGTTGTACAGGTTTCTGAACCGGATCTATAGGGTTAACCCTACCGGTCAGATGTCGTAAGTCCATACCTCGACTTTTGTTAGTATTTCAAAGAACGTTCGCAAAGTAGCGAACTTTTTGCTATCAGGTGTTTTACGACCCGATTTCTTCTACATCACCAAGACCGATAAACATTCCGTTAACCAGAAGTTGCACGCCTTGATTGGTGTATTTTACCTTATCAACAGTGCCTTTAACATAGGTTTGAGCCTGAACTGCATTTTCGCCATTTTTAGCTTCAACACTTACAGTATAAGTGCCTTCTGCAAGGCTTTTACCGTCGTTAGCTTTACCATCCCAAGTCCATGAGTGTTCACCCAAGTTCTTGTTTTCTAAAGTTACTGTTCGAACTACATCGCCAGAGGCATTACGAATCGTGAGTTCAATTTCAGTTGCTGCCTGACCCAAGTCGAAGTGAATTTCTGATTCACGCGTTGAATCAAGAGCAACTTGATTAGAAGCCGCTTTTACGTTTTTACCCGGCAAGGAGGAAGCTAAGGTATTATTTAGCCCCGTCCCAATGAGTTCTTGTGATTGGATCATAGCCGATAGCGAATCATTTACATTAATCAGCTGTTCAACCGAGTTGAATTGAGCCAATTGTGAAGCAAACTGAGAGCTATCCATCGGATTTACCGGGTCTTGATTTTGTAACTGCGTTACCAATAAGCGCAGAAACTCATCTTTGCCCAAGTCACTTCCGGGTGTGGCGCTCAACCTGTTTATGGCTGAGGTTTCTGACCGTATTTGTGTTATGGCATCCATGGTTTGGTATGACCTTTTAGTTGAACTAAGCCGTCCAACCGTCTATTGCCGGTTCTTCGACTTGTTGTTTACTGCCTGTTTTATCAAACAAGGCATTTTGTTCGGAATCCAATTCACCCAATCCGATTAATTTCCCAACCCCCGGGCCTTTATCAGACTGTGCCGACTGCTGCTGGCCTTGGCCGCTTTGGTCGGGATTTGTGAATTGAACTTCCACACGAACATCCAATTTTTGTTGCAGATTCTCACGAATTTCCTGCACATGTTGTTGAATGATACGGGTTAACTCCGGTGAACCGCCGTTAATCTGAAGTTGTAACACTCCATCTGTTTTTCGAACGGCCATATTCAGAGCTTCACCTTCATCGGTTACAAAGCGAGTTTTATGCCAAAGTTCTTGTCCTCGTTGGAGTTCTTGCTGTGGCAGGTTGCGAACAAGTTGAACCATTTTTACTGGAAAATCTTTCCTGTATGGTGTGGAAATCAACACCGTATCTAAACGATTTTCAGCAGAGTTTGCCGGAGTCCAATCAATGGGTTCCGCCGAATTTAGTACAGGTTCGCTTATAGAATTTGTTGTTGGCTGAGAAACTTGAGAAACAACCGATTCTTTATCAACAGCACCGGATTTTGCAGACCCAATGGTTGTTGCTTGTTTTTCATCCTGAATACGTTCATGTTTTAAACTAAAGACCGGTTTTCTGTCTTTTTGGATAGTTTCTGATGCAGATTCAGCCGAACTGGCACTGATATCAACATGTTTAGGACTCTGCTGATTGATGCTTGCTTCAACAAAACCTTTCGCAAAAACAGGTTCATTCATTTGTGGCGATTTTTCTGAAATCGTAGTAGAACTTGGTTGAACCGTTGAAGGCTGTTGAACATCAGAGACGCTTACTTTTTGTTTACCATTGAACAAACGTACTTCAGCTTTATCGGTTCGAGTACTATCACCGTTTTCCCGACGCGATTTTCCGTAATACAAGGTTCGCTGAATCTCCGGTGTTGCCTGAACTGTTTGCTGAACGGCGTCCGCCAATTTGTGAGGAAATACCGGACTTGAAGCTACTTTCTCTTGTATTCGAGTTGGATTTTTAAGTTCCTCTTTTGCAGAAGCAGGATTTATCTCTATCGGTGATTCAGTCACCATGTCTACTTTTGCTGGTCGAATTGGCTGCGTTTCCTGAGTTGAAACAACTTTTCTTTCAACTTGACCATTTTTTTGAGATAGTTCTGCCTGAGTAACCGTTGAGCTTACTGCTTCTGGTGAATCAAATCCCGGATTCGGGAAAACGTGTTCCAATCCGTTATCCTGTACTGGGGCAGCAGATGTAACTTTTTGTTGTGCTTCATCAAGCTGATTTTCCTTAGTAACAGATGGTATTTTTTGAATCAAATCGGACGAATCTTGTTCGTTGTTGGGTTCTTCTTGCTCACCTATTTGCTTCTCTTCAGAAATCGTTATTGCTTTCTTATCACTGCCTTTTGGAGTTTCTGTTGTAGCAATTGATTTTTCAGATGAAATTATTGCTTCTTTCGATTCTGATTTAACCGGTTTGGGATCTGTCAAAATCGGCTTTTCTACTTGTGTTGAACTGTCAACTTTTGAGGATGCAACAGAAACATGTTCTTGCATCGTTTCTACTTGTTGGGTATTTATGCGCGTATGCTCATCACCCAATTTATCGGAAAGTGGTTTTGTCGCTACATCTTCTGTCGATTTAACCTGAACCGTTGGTTTTTCTACAGGCTGACTCAATTCTGCTGGTTTCGCTGATTCTCCTTTGATTACCGGAGTTTCCAC
>CAZIQX010000006.1:11002-36895 GCA_964541325.1 uncultured Chitinophagales bacterium
ACCGGAGTTTCCACTTGGGATTTAGTTGTTATACCTTCTGTCGATTTAACCTGAACCGCTGGTTTTTCTACCCATGAACTTCGTATGTCCGATTTGTTGGTATCCCCTTTAGCTGTTTGAGCTTGAACACCTTCGGTACTTACATCAGCATTTTTTTCCGTGATTTTGTTGGGAACTTGGTCAATAGCTGTTTTTGAAGTTGATGCAGTTTTCGATATAACCTGTTTTACGTCAGCACTAGCCGTTGATTTTACCGGAGACTTCTCTAAGGTATTAGGCGTTACCTCAGTTTGTTTCACTACACTAGGCTTAGAATCAACCGAGTTGCTTGGTGTTGATTTTTGAGTCTGATTTACTCCAGATTCTTTTTGAGAAGTAACAGTTTGTGCCGTTTTAGGCTCTACGGAATCTTGTTTAACTTGAATCGTTGGTTTACCTGAAACTTTTACCGCATTTTTTCCAAAAGATGCGGCATTTTCAGGCACATTTCCACTCGAAACAGAAACTTCTGTTTTATTCGAATGTGAACCATTTTGTTTTTCAAGCCCACCATTATTTGTGAGTACACTTTCAATAGATTTTGATGGCTTTTGTACCTCAGCAGCAGTAATCTTCGAGGTAACGACACCTGTTTCAGCCTTCTGATGTACAGGTTGTGCACTGTCTTTCTGAACGTGAACGTTGGGTATTTGGGCTTTATCACTGGTAATCGGAGAAGGTTGTGAAGAACCAGATTTTGATTCGGTTTTCACTTGATTGCTCACCACAGTGGCTGGATCTGCTTTTGAAACGACCGGCTGTTTTTCTATCCGTACTTCAGAACCCTTGGCTGATGGTTTTCCATCAACTTGATTCATATCTGTTACTCTTGGTGAAATCGATTCATTTTTCGGAACACTATTTTCAGCTTTCACAGTTTTTCTGTTATCCATTAATGCAGCTTCGTTCGATTTTGAACGAAGTATATTGCCCTGTTTTTCATCCTGAACAAATTCAGTATTTGCAGATTGTTTAGGGCTATTCTGTTGAATCTCAGCATTTTTAGTTGTTTCAGATTTAACCGAATTAGCTACAAAAGCAGCCTCTGAAACTATGGTCTTTTGCTTGCCGACAGATTCACTTGGGGAAGAAAGACTAGCTTCTGAACTCGACTTCTTGGTAGCATCAACCTTGATTTCTCCTGCGGAAATATGTGAAGCCGATGAGGTTTTTTCTACGTTTATTGGTTGAACAGAAGGCTTTTGGACATTTACTGCATTTTTAGATTCAAAAGTATTTGTTTTTTCGGAAGATACACCATGCTGAATCTTTGGGCTTTCAGTCTGAAGAAGGTTTTGATTTTCGCCGACAATGGGTTGAGACGCATTGACTTGCGGCGATTTATTTCCGTTAATCAATTGTGGTTCTGATGCTTTAGACCCAACCTGTCTTGTGTTTGCGGCATCCACAGTAACTATTGTTGCTGTTTTCATCTCAGAAGTAAATTCCTGAGCTTTTGGAGTACTATTGACCGTGGTCTGTTCCGTTAAAAATGAACCTGATTGTTTGTTCTTTTGGACTACTTGTTCAACTTTTTGAGAGTTTACACTCACTGTAACCGGTGTTGTCTTATCCGTTTGGGGTTCTGTATATAACATACTTTTTCCCTCTGTTGAAACAAGCTTCTTATCTATTCCTTTTTGATGAGGTTCTTCAATGCTCGCTTTCAGCCCTATATGGTCATCTTGAAGAACATCTAACTTCGAAGCAGAATTCTTAGCTGAAACAGCAGCATGTTCACGTGGTTTTTCATCAACCTGATGAACATTCTCTGCATTTGCTAAACCTGTTTTTAACGACGGTTTTTCTGCTTCTATCTTTGATTTTACATTAGCGGTTGTGGTAGAAGCTACGTTTTCAGAATTAAATGGTCGGGATGGGGCACTATTGGGTTCGGTTTGTGACTTGGAAACCACGCCATTTGTAACTGCACTTTTTTTGGCCATCAATTGGTTTACACCACTCGATACAATATCCGATGTGTTAGATTTTTTAACATCTACTTGTTTTTCGGTGTTTTCGCCATTTACTTGTGTTTGCGCTTTATGAGTAAAAACCGTTTTTCTTGGTGCTGTTTCAATAATCGGTTGGGTAATTTGTGGGGATAGTGTAGCGGTACTCGTTTCAGTCTTTGCAACAAGTGGTTTTCCTTTTGTCGATTTAGAAACTATTTCTTGGTTTTCAACGGTCAATTTTTCTGTTTTAGAACCCTCTGCTGCGTTTTTTACTCCGGCTTCTTTAGAAGCAGTTGCTTTTTTCCTTGACGGATTTGGGTCAACCCATGAATTAGTTTGGGCATCAGCTCCTTTTTTTGTTGTTGATTGCTTTGCTTTTCCTAGAATGGATTTATCGTAGGTAATGGCAACTTCAAGACCATGCTGTTGAATTAATCCTTGCTTAACACCCAACTGAGATTGAACGGGTACGGCATCTTTAATTGGTCCAACAATACTCGATAAAATTTCTTTGAACTGTTTACTGGAAACAGGGGCTATTGATACGGGTCCATTAACAGGTAAAGCCCCATTTTTTGGAGCAGTTCCGATTCCTAACCATTTTTTGATCATTGCGATACTCATGACATAATTCTCCTGAGTAGGGATGCAGCTTTATTGGGTTCTAGTGAACGCAACAGTTTTTCTCGCTGCATGTTGGATGAGGTGTTATACAATTCAACCAGAAGGTTATCACTTAATCGGTTGAGAATAAGGGCTAACTCTTCTTCATCAAGTCGAAGTAACGACTTCGAAATTTCAGCTACTTTAGGGTCAACAGAATCTCGCATACCCGCTAAGCCACCGCTGAGCGTTCCTGTACGAAATCCCGCTAGTTCATCTTCTAATGCCAGGTTTGCTTGAAACAGCGAATCAATCAGAGCCAAATCTTTCATTTCCTTGGCTCGCTTTTCGTTTACCTCAAGCTCAAGGGCATCAAGTTTTTTTTTTAAGTCATTCACCGCTTGTGGTCCGAATTGGGCATAATCATACAGATAAACTTCTCCTTGATTCAGACCTAGTTTTACATCGGGATTAAAAACCGGATAGATGTAAAAGGCAAGAACTAAAAACAAGAAAAAGGCCACAAGGAAACCAACAATCAGAATGATCATTCTTCTGGTCTGATACATAAACTAACCTCGTTCACGGTTAAAGCGTTGTGTAGCTATTTCATTCATTTGAATCTGTTCAGCTCTATCTAAGTCTCTAAGAAACATGATTTTCTGTTTAGATTCAAGATTTTCTAAAGCCATGGTTTTTTGCCGGGCTTCCAACAATTTTTTCCGTTCGCGTTCAACCTCTGCATCCACTTTTTTAATTCTGTTTTTCAGATTAAACAGGGATAGGTGTCGCGTTTGGATATATTCAAAATGATTTCGGCCAATGGTTTGCGAGTCGCTTTGTACATAGGTACTAAGTTCTTCTTGAACTTCCGACTTTCTGTCTTCCAAAGCCACTTTTTTTTGCACCGATTTGGCAAATTGCTGTTTTTGCACTTGTTCTTGATGTTTGCGAACACGCAACACTGTAGCTAGTCGGAATGTGAATTTGTTACTCATTTTCCAACCTCATCAACTTAAAATAGATGCTAATTTTTGCCATATTGAAGCATCAAAATCGTATTCATGCATATCCTGACGCAAGAAATCATTCAGGGCGTCAATTTTTGCTACGGCTGCATCAATTTTGGGATTACTCCCTTTTACATACGCCCCAATATTGATTAAATCTTCCGATTCCCGGTAAATAGCCAACAATTCACGCGCTTTTTGGGAAATTTTTCGTTGATCGGTACTAACAACTTTGGGCATTACACGAGATACACTTTCGAGTACATCAACAGCAGGGAAGTGGTTTTTGTGCGCCAATGAGCGCGATAACACGATGTGGCCATCAATAATGGATCGAACAGCATCTGCGATGGGTTCTGTCATGTCGTCGTTATCTACTAAAACAGTGTATAAACCTGTTATACTTCCCCGATGGGTGCGTCCGGCTCGTTCTAACAAACGAGGTAAAACCGCAAAAACGCTTGGAGTATATCCTTTGGTAGTGGGCGGCTCGCCTGATGCCAAACCAATTTCACGTTGAGCCATGGCTACGCGAGTTACCGAGTCCATCATCAACATTACATTCTGGCCTTGATCTCTGAAAAACTCCGCAATGGCTGTGGCAACATAAGCGCCTTTTATTCGACTCATGGCAGCTTTATCACTTGTAACAGCAACAACAACAGAACGCGCCAAACCATCAGGACCGAGTGCGTCTTCTATGAATTCACGAACTTCACGTCCACGTTCACCAATAAGTGCAATTACGTTGATATCTGCTGAAGAATTTTTTGCAATCATCCCCATCAACACACTTTTTCCCACACCTGATCCGGCAAAAATACCCATTCGCTGACCTTTTCCCGTGGTAATAAATGCATCAATAGCTCGTACTCCGGTTCGGAGGGCATCATCAATATTTTCGCGTTCGAGAGGCCCCGGTGGACTGTTATGAACCGGAAAAGCAACCGTATCCGTAAGTGGACCTAGGCCATCAATTGGAGTTCCATTAGCATCAATTACTCGACCTAACAGGCAATTGCCAACTTGAATGGTAAGGGGTTGCTTGATGGGTTCAATCCAAACGCCGGCTTTAAGACCTTCTGTTCGGTCGAGTGGCATAAGTAAGGTGTGATTGTCTTTTAAACCCACTACCTCGGCTTGAACTTTGGTTTTATCATCAACATGAATGGTGTAAAGCGAACCCAAAGAAGCTTCCAGGCCTTTTGCTTCAATCAATAAACCCACAGCCGAAGAAACTTTTCCATAGTTTGTCGGAGCAGCTTCCCAGCTATCTGTATGGCGTTTAATATGATTGAGCAATTCTAGCATAACTCCTTATTTTTTCTTACCCCAATCGCTCAGTGGCGCTGCTAAGCGTAAATCTTCCAGTTTTTTTGAAAAACTATTCACAACTGCGTGGTGTGGCGAGTCAATTTTAAATTCACCTGGTTTTAAAGTCGTTGAATAATCAACTTTAATTTTTTTGAATTCCGGCAACTTTTCCATCAGTTCTTTGATGGCATCATAGTCAGCTTCAGCTACTGTTATGTGAATTTTTGAATGCTCAGTAATAGTTTCTAACGTTTGCCGTACGGTATCAATTACCCAGGCTTGAAGCTGTTCATTTTGAACAGGAACTCCGATTACCTTTTCTGCAATATCAAAAACCAAGGAGGTTATTCCGGGTTTAATTTCTTCGATAGTTTGTTGTAAACGGCGATCTAACTCCATTAATGCGGCTTCAAAATGATGTAATTGTTCGTCGATTCGTTTTCTCGCTTTGGATTCACCATCATTTAAACCGGCATCATACCCCTCTTTGATAGCCAATTGACGAGTTTCATTTACCCGACGTGTCCATTCCAGGTTATTTCGCTCTAATACCTCCTGATAGTCGATATCTTCTTCGGTTTTCACCTGAAACAGGTCTTCATAACTCAAACGGGTTTTATCTACTTCCTCGAGTTTCAGACGTTCACGAAATATGAGTTTTGGATCTGCCATATAGGATTAGTCAACCAGTTGTTCGTCAGTAGTTTTACGCACGGTAATCTGACCCATTTCTTCCAGAATTTTGATACGCTGAATGATGCGTTGCTGAGCATCTTCCACTTCTTTAAGCCGCACAGGACCAAGTGCGTCCATATCTTCCAGCATAATGGAACGGGCACGATTCGACATATTTTTGGCAAATTTGTCCACCAATGCTTTGTCGGCACCTTTGAGTGCAATAACCAAATCGCGTTTGTCCACCTCGGAAATAACTTTTTGAACAATTCGGTCTTCCAAACCAAGAATATCTTCGAACAAGAACATGAGATTTTTGATTTCTTCCGCTAATTCGGGATCTCTTTGTTCGATTTCCTCGAGAACCATGCGTTCTGTTGAAATGGTGGCAGCATTCAAAATATTGGCTACAATATGAGCACCACCTGACGACAAACCCGATTCGTTATCATAACCACCCATCTGTTCGCGAATAACAAATTCAATTTCTTTGATAACCTCAGGCGCTACTTTTCCCATTGTGGCCAAGCGATAGATTACATCACCTCGAATTTCTTCATTCAAGTTGGATAATACTTCAGCGGCACGATCTGTTTTTAAGTTTCCAAGTATTAATGCGGCTGTTTGAGGATGTTCGTTTTGTAAAAATTGAACCATTTGTGAGGTTTCAGCTGTTTGAAATAGTGCAAAAGCACTCATTTCGGTAGCAGCTTCCAATCTGCGAATAAGATCACGCGCAATTTTTTCCCCACGAGAGCTTTTTAAAATATCACGAGCATAATCAAGGCCGCCTTCCATCACGTATTGTTTGGCGAGCATTAAATCATGAAACTCCTGCAACACTTCATCCACAACACGAGGAGAAATATTCTGCATATTGGCAATTTCAATGGTGATTTTTTCGATTTCAGTATCGGTTAGCATGCGAAAAATATTCGATGCCGGACCCACACCAATCGCAACCATAAGCACAGCAACTTTTTGAGTACCTGTAAGTTGCATCGGGTCGTTAATCACACGATTATAGGTATATGCTGCTGCCATATTATTTTCCCGGTTTTTCTTTCACCATGAAACTACGAACCAAATTGGCGGCTTCATCAGGTTTAAATTCAGCGAAATTTTTGATTTCGTCGAACATTTTAGATTTCATTTTTAAACGCTTTTGAGCCTCAGGCGACAATTTGCGTTGGTACACATCCGCTGTTTCCAGATTTACGAATTCCATATCGTCTTCATCATCTGATGGGGACAAATCTTCGTTTTTCGGTAAACTTTTCCGTTCTTGGCCTGATTCACCTTTTTCAATTTCGGGTTTCATATCGAAGAAAAGGGGAGGCGTATTCGGGTTAACTCTACGAACAATTGCATAAAGAATGGCCAATGCAGCAATTAAACCTAATAAAATCAATCCCCATTTAATCCATTGATTCAGCTGTATTTGCTCACGAAGTAAAAGGGTTTGTTGTTGAAGGTCTTGATTGAGTTGGTCTTCAAACTGAATTTGTGTAATCGTTACATCATCACCGCGAACTGCATTAATACCCAAAGCATTTCGAATTGCACCGGTTATATCGCGAATTTCAGCTTGTGTATAGGGGAAATACACTACTGAATCGCGTCCGTCGGTTGAAGTTAATCGCTGTTGTTTGTAGTTCAAAAGAACCGATACGGTCATTCTTTGGATGGTTCCAATCGGCTTTTCGTATTTCTCGCGTGTAGTATTTACTTCATAGTTCCGAACACGAACCGTAGCTTCCTGTGAGTTTGACGATTTCTCAACCGTTTGACCTCGTAATGCCGGTGGGTCGTTTTCATCAAAAGGAATCGGTTGTTTTTGGATATCGTTGAGGGCTTCTGAGCGGGTTTCTTCAGAAATTACAATTCGGCTCTCGGGATCCAACAATTCAGAATCGCGGGAAAGCTTTTCAAAATCATGGTCAGTGGATACCCGTACAATGCTATTTCCGGTTCCCAGAACGCGGTCGAGCATGGTTTGACCCTTAACAGTAAGGTAATTTTCTGCCTGTTGTTTTACTTTGAGCTGCGCATTGGATAGGCCAATATCTGAACCAAGAGCCTCATTATTCGAAATTTTATTTCCACGTTGATCTAAAATCGTAACATTTTCAACAGCAAGTTCTTCCACTGAACCAGCAACCAAAGAAGAAATTCCCTCAATTTGTGCCGGACTCAAACGCGTGCTAGGATTCATATTTAAAATAACCGAAGCTGATGCTTGTACCGTTGATTCCGTAAACGGTGAACGCTCAGGTAGCACCAAATGTACACGAGCAAAGTCAATTTGGTCCATGGAACTGATAGTTCGTGCCAATTCACCTTCCAAGGCACGTTTTAAGTTCACACGTTGCATGAAGTCGGTCATGCCTAAGGTATTGCTATCAAACAATTCATAACCGCGATAATCGGAACCACGAGCGCCTTGTTGTGCAAATTCGAGGCGCAACTCATAAACATTCTCACGGGGAACCATAATGGTGCTGCCACCGTCGGTTAGGGAGTATTCAATACCTTTTTTCTTGAGTTCTTCTACGATGGTTTGAGCAGAAGCAGGAGCTAAATTGCCAAACAACAAGGAATAATCCGGACGTGTTGCCCAAAGGAACGTGGCAACAACAGCGGAAATAATCACTAAGCTAATCACCCCAAAAAGAATACGTTGGGCAAAACTCAGCGGTTTAAAAAATCGGTTTAAGGCATCGCTAAATTGACTCATATCCTACCTGTTAGATTTGCATGCGCGATAGTTCCTGATAGGTTTCCAGTGCTTTATTGCGAATTTCAAGCATTAACTGAAAACTTAATTGTGCTTTTTGGAGCGAAATCATGACCTCATGAACATTTTCTGATTTTCCAGAGACCACATCTTCAACCTGTTTATCCGCAGTTTTTGAGGCTTGATCTACCGAACCAATCGCATCTTTTATCATATCAGCGAAGCTTGCACCCGATTCGCCGGGTTCAACACGTTGTAAAAACCTGCGGCGTTGAATAATTTCATCGCCTGTTGGCTGATTACCAATATTAAGTCGAAAATTGCTCGGGTCGATTGCCATACGTTTTTCCGCCTGAATTACACTCTGAAATCGAAATTACGTCCTTTTGCATCCGGCATTTCTGCGCGGGAGTTTCCATTGGATAAGTACAATTCCAATTTACGATTGGCGCCCTGTGGAAATTGTTCCTGAATCAGGCTTTGCTCATCACGAGAAAGTGGTGAAAGGTTGGATAAACTTACCGCTTTGTCGGCTTTGTAGAGTGCCTGAGCGTTTTCAAGGGAGCGAATTACATTCAGTTTCATAGTTTAGTCCTTCTAGATTTCGAATGCACGTTTAATAACTTGTTTTTCTGCTTCTACTACGGCCAAATTGGCTTCATAAAGGCGGTTAGCACTTACCATTTGAGTCATTTCTTCTACCAAATCCAAATCAGGATATTTAACCATGCCATTTTCATCGGCATCAGGATGGGAAGGGTCGTACTCGTAACGGTATTTTTCCTGTTGAATAATTTCTTCATCAGGGGCCATAGAATCCATGGAATCTTCACGAGTAAACCCAAACTGACCATCAATGTGACCGGAACGGGTTTCTTTTAGATTCAAGGATGATTGATGCAGGTTTAATTTAAACTTTTGGTCGTCGGTAAGTGCAGTTGTTAATGCCTTTGGTTTGTATGGACCTTCTTGGCCATCAACACGTGTGGTGTAGGCATTGGCAATATTTTCCGCACTTATTGCTAATTGCTTACGCTGAATATCCATTCCACGCGATGCAGTTTTAAAAACGGAGAAAAAACGGTCTATTTTCATGCGTTAACCCCTATGCGTTTCTGCCGATTATGCCGGCTTTTAACAGTTGAAAGTTGTGACGCAAAGTACGTGTTACCAACTGTGCCCGAATTTGAGTATCAGCTAAGGTCATCATTTCGTCTTCAAGCAACGGTTTTTCTTCCGTTTCTTGCAATTTGAGCTGTACATCATCAAAATCGGTTTGTACCGTTTGCAATTTTTGTGCTTTTTGAAGCGCATCCTCAAAATTTACTTCCAGTCTTTTGTATCCGGGAGTATCAATATTAGCCACATTCGAAGCAATTGCTTTTTGACGTAAAGCATACGCGTCGAGTGCCTTTTTGAGTAAATCGGTATGTTGGGTGTCGATGAGTTTCATAACACGAATGTTTATTTGGGGATGCACTAAACAAGCTTTGTGCCAATTTTAAAATGTGGATAAATCGTGGAAAAGCCCCATTTTGTTGTTTCTAACTGCGGAAGGATGTTCCCATTTGTTCATTCGGTTGTAGATTCATAGATTATCCATATGGAGTTATTGTCGTCGTCGTCATTAGAATTACTTTCCATTTTTGATGCGCATGTTCATGCCGTTATCGCATTAGAGCGCGATTCACGCCAAGTCGTGTATGTCAATTCTGTAGCAAAAGAATTATTCGAAACGGATATTACCGGTAAGCAAGTCGACGAAATTCTTGCTCCAACACGAGTTTTAGGTACCAATGAGCTTTGGCTTCATCAACATCAAACATTTTATATAAACCGGTTAGATTGTAAGCGATTTAATGAACAAGTGATTTTTATCACCCCAAAAGAAAATGAGCCGGGAACCAAAGCAATCACAACCGCAGAATTGGCTTCGTCGCTAGTAGCGCATTTATTTCGATCACCCTTAACCGCTTTACTTGGACTGGCAGAAATGGTGAGTGAAGCCAATGAGAACAATCGCGATAAACTGGCTGCTGCTTTAACCGATGGACTCAAACGCATTTCAGGTTTTGTAGATGATTTAGATGCCTTTAACGCTCCCATAAAACCTGATATTCAACCGGTTAATCTTGGAGCTGTTCTCCAAAGTCTGATTTATGAATTGCCAGCTTCGCAACGCCAATTGATTCACTTTAAAACAGCACCGGGAATTTTAGAAATCGATACCGACGCCCGTTTGCTCAAAGAAATCTGCCACGAACTGATAAATAATGCTTTTGAGTTTGGGGTAGATGCGCTATCCCCCCTACATATTGAACTTCATGCTGATGCCCGAATTCGAATTGCGAATGCAGGTCATTTATCACGTGAGTTAGAATCGAACTTATTTATACCGTTTTTCACAACAAAATCTCAAAATTGGGGGCTTGGGCTTTCAACGGCAGTAAAAAAAGCAGAATCAATCGGGGCCTTATTACGTTTAACGAACAATTCCCGTATTGAGGGCATTGTGTTTGAGATTCGTTTCTTAAAATAAACTCGTTTGGTCGGTTACTTTCTTTTCTTTTTTTCCTGATTTATACCACTCATTAAACTGCTCATGCGTTGATATAAACAACATTTCAGGTATGTAGTTGATTTCAAATAAACGGCGTGCTATGCCGTCTAATGCTTTCTCTCCTGCAACAGTAATTTCGAGGCTAGATTCTGTTTCATCCAAAAAGCCGAATTTTTTCAAATCTTGAATAATCATATAGCTCAGTTGTTGAGGTGCACCACAGTGTTGTTCAATGAACTCTTTTGTTATTGGATGAAAAGGGGGCGTTTTTACCAAACCCATCACATTAAATTCTATTTCTGTGAGAGGATAACCTTGCGAGTTTTTGGTGAGTAATTCGTCCCAAGCCGTTTGTGAATATAATCTACCAAACCATGATTTAGCCTCTTTTAGCAATTTACCTGTTGCTGAACAAGCTAGGTATTCACCCGGTTTTGCTTTTTTAATGTCTCCACGTTCACGATACATAGCTACCATAGAAGCCAAATCAAGCACCTGAATATTGGGTGGATACGTAAAGATAAAATTCGAGCGACGTGTTACCAGGCTCATAAACGATTTATTTCATTTTTGCTTGTATTAGTTCAATAGCTTGTTCGCGCGTAAGTGTTTCGGGCTCATACTCTTTGGTTATTTTCACATTCGTTTTTCCCCACTTGATGTAGGGGCCAAAACGTCCGGTCAACACCTGAATTTCATCACCTTTTTCATCAGGGTATTTACCTAACTCCTGAATTGGACCTGAGCCTCGAGACTTTCTTGCTGCCGTTTTATCTAATAATTCCAACGCTCGCGGTAATTCAACATCTAACACATTATCTGCGGCTTGTAGAGATGCAAATGTGCCGTCGTGAACAACATAGGGACCAAAGCGACCAATTCCGGCACGAATTTCTTTACCGGTCTGCGGATGTTTTCCCAACAAACGTGGCATTTCGAGCAGTTTTAAGGCTGTTTGCAAATCAACATCTTCTGGTTTCATTCCTTTTAAAAGGGAAGCACGTTTGGGTTTTTCTTTGGAATCATCACTCAATCCCAATTGCACATACGGACCAAAACGCCCATTCAACACATAAACATCCTGTTTGGATTCAGGATCTTTTCCAAGTGATGTAGGACCATCCTTAGCTTCTTTGAGCAATTCTTCTAATTTTTGTGGGGTGATATCACCCGGAAATAAATCAACCGGTAACGAAGTGGAATTTGATTCTGATCCATTTGCTTTTTGGATATATGGACCGAATTTGCCGACCATCACCTGTATATCTTTGATTTCACGAATTGGCAAGTCGATTTTTTTGGCTTCTTGAGGATCGATTTGTGCTTCTTGCATCTCAATTTGACGCAATAAACCTTTATCACCTTTGAAATAAGCATCGAGGTATTTCAACATTTCTTGCTCACCGGAAGCAATGGCATCCAATTTATTTTCCATCTCGGATGTAAACTGCATATCCACTAAATCTGGAAAATGCTTTTCGAGTAATCCCGTAACAGCAAAAGCCATGAAAGTTGGAACTAATGCATTGCCATCTTTTTTCACGTATCCACGATCAATAACCGTACTGATGATACTCGCATAGGTACTTGGGCGACCAACACCTTCTTTTTCAAGCGCTTTTACTAAGGTTGCTTCAGTAAATCGAGCAGGAGGTTTGGTTTCGTGACCCTTTGGTTCAACTTTTTTTACCTGAACTTTTTCACCTACTAATAATGCCGGTAACATGGATTCTTGGTCTTCCAATGCTGCTTCGGGATCATCGGAACCTTCCACATACGCGCGAAAAAAGCCCGGGAATACAATTTGTTTCCCTGATGATTTAAAAACGGCTGCTGTTTTGGCTGTTTTGGCTTCAATTTCAACATTAGTGAAATTCAAAACCGCATCAGCCATTTGTGTAGCCATGGTACGCTTCCAAATTAAATCATACAATTTAAATTCTTTGCCACTTAAACCGGTGTCTTGTGGTGTTTTAAATTGAGTTCCTGCCGGACGAATCGCTTCATGAGCTTCTTGTGCACCTTTTGCTTTCTTTGAGTAAGAACGCACCGATTTATATAAATAATCCTCCCCATAAATTGAAACTACCGCTTCGCGCGCAGCCTGAATAGCTTGAGAGCTTAAATTTGTTGAATCGGTACGCATGTAGGTGATGTAACCACTTTCATACAAACGCTGTGCAATTTGCATGGTTTCTTTTGCAGAATATCCATACTTACGGTTAGCTTCCTGCTGCAATGTTGAGGTTATAAAGGGTGGGGCAGGAGATCGTTTTTGATTGGTTTGTTCGAGTGAAATTACAGACCATATTCCTGATTTGAGTTCATCAACCAATCCGTTTGCTTCTTGTTCGGATAAAATTCGAACACCCGATTTTTTCTCTAAGGCTCCGGTTTCGGCATTAAAATCTTTGCCGGTGGCAATTCGCTCACTATTTAAACGATGTAATTCAGCTTTAAAGCTCGATTTTTCACCAGATTTATTCAACTGTGCTACAATATCCCAATACGAACTGCTCACAAATCGCATACGCTCTCGTTCACGTTGCACCAATACTTCAACGGCAACAGATTGAACGCGCCCGGCTGATAAACTTGGAGCTAATTTCTTCCACAGCAATGGGGAAATGGTATAGCCCACTAATCGGTCCATTATACGACGTGTTTCTTGTGCATTCACCAAATTGATATCAATTTCACGGAAATTTTCGAGCGCTTCTTTGATAGCAGATTCCGTGATTTCATGAAAAACCATACGTTTTACAGGAATTTTGGGCTTGAGCACTTCTAATAAATGCCAGGATATTCCTTCTCCTTCGCGGTCTTCGTCCGTTGCAAGAATCAATTCCTCTACTTCACCCATTTGCTTTTTAAGGCGATCAACAACCTTTTTTTTGTCGGATGAAATCACATATAAGGGTTCATAGTTCTTATCAATATTAATCCCAATATTCGCCCACTTCTCTTTTTTGTATTTCGCCGGAATCTCTTTGGCATTAGCGGGTAAATCTCGGATGTGTCCCATGGATGAATCAACGATATAACCCTTTGGCAAAAACTTCTTGATGGTTTTGGCTTTTGTTGGTGACTCTACAATTACAAGTGCCTTCATCGGTTTGGATATAAATTCAGTAGTTCAATGAAAAATGTGACCCAATTTAAACAAGGAATCCGCAAAAATCGAAAAAAATTAAAAAAGGGCTGATGATAACTCATCGCCCTTCTCAAAAGTGTCGTATTTCTTACCCTTAAAGAGTATCTAAAAGTGCTAAAACTTGCTCTCCGTGCACTTTAGAATCCACTTTTTCGATTAATCCTATAACTGTTCCATTTGTATCAATCACAAAGGCTGAACGCGATGGCCCTTCATACGTTTTACCGTACATGGATTTTTCCACAATCGAATCGGTTACTTTTGAAATGAGCGTATCGGGGTCGGAAGCTAACAAATACGAGATTCCGAATTTTTGCGCATATTTTTGGTGTGACCCGCAAGTATCTTTGGAAACGGCCATCAATAGATAACCTTTGTCCATAATTTGTTGAGCATGTTCGGCTAGGCTTTGATTTTGTTTGTCGCAACTGCCTGTGTTGTTTTTCATGTAAACTGAAATTACCATCGGTTTTGTAAGTAATTCCTGGAGACTCGTTTCGCGTTCAACACCATTTTCAACAACTTGAAAGCGGATGGAAGTGTCGATTTTTTGACCAACTTGAATCATGATACGTAGATTTATTTAACGTGTGATTTTAGTGATGAAAACGAAACCTGAATCAAAGCCGTTCCAAAAAAACCTTCCGCTTAGCTTTTATTTGTTTTGTTCTTGATGACTTTGAAAAAATGGTGCGTGCTAATTGGTTTTGAATTTAATCACCCATTTTAAAGACATTAACATATTCCGAAAATCTGACGAAAGATTATTGTAATACGAAACGGAAAGTGATGGTTCCCCACTGAGATTGTTGTGGAACACCTGAAGGGAGACGGGAAAAACGCCAGGTTCGGAGGGTTTTTAAAACCTCAGCTTCCAAATCCGGATTCATTTTTTTTGTTGGTATCATTCGGGCAACTGTTCCATCTGGACGCACTTCAAAACGAACGGTAATCACTGCTTCTAAGTCTTGTGTATAACGCGGTAAGGGCTGCACCTGAGGGCTTCTCTCAATATCACCTTCCCATTTCAAAGAAAAAGGTGCCGTTTTATCTTCATCTGTTCCGGTTCCTTGTTTTACATTCGGATCACCTTTACTGCCTTCAATATCACCCGTTTTCAATTCACCATCTTTTTCCAACTCCTCTTTTTTCACATTTGGGGCTACAGCCTCTTCCTTAACTTGCTGTTTATCGCTGAGTTCCGGAGTAATTTTTTCGGTTTCCGGGGTTTTTACAACATCTTCACTAATTACGTCATCGGTTTGGTCGGGAGCATCAACCGGTTTGGTTTTATCTACACTTTTCTGCGTGTTCTGCTGAGTAACCGGCTTATTTTCTTGTGGTCTCTCTTTGGATTCATTTTGTGAAGTAACACGCCTGGATTCTACCTGTTGGTTTTTTTTAGGCGCATACTCGGCCGGAGAACCCATTTGGAAAGCACCCAATTCAACTTCGATAAATGCGGTACGTTGTTCTTGTGGAGCATCCAATTTCACAAACAAAAGAAACAGAAATAGCAACGCATGAAAGCCAAAGGCTACCTGCAATCCAAATCGTTCTTCTTTGCTCCACTTCGTTAACATCTATCGGGTAGCCCTTTCCGTAGCCATCACAATTTTTAAGTTTAATGCTTGTGCGATATTCATTACTTGAACAGCATCATCAACCCGGGCATCTTTATCTGCACGTAATACCAAGGTTCGGTTCGGATTTTTTTGATATTCATCCCGAATGGCTGATGCCAACATACCTTGTGAAACTAAGTTACCACTTACATAAAACTGCTTGTCTTTGGTAACTGTAACCACCAACTGTTGACTCACTTTCGGGTCGCCGGTTTCCGCTTTGGGTACATTCACTTTGATTCCAAAATTGGACACAAACGACGACGTTAACAAGAAAAATATCAACAGCAACAACACGATATCCGTTAACGATGATTGAGAAAATATCGCCAAAGGTTTGCGTCGGTCGGCATCATCTCTAAAATTCATAGGGCTTATGCTTTCTTTTTAGCAGGAGTACTCAATAATTCAATAAACTCAGCAGAAGCATTTTCCAGGTCGAAAACCATGCGGTTAACCCGAGCCAAAAAGTAGTTATAAAAACCGTAGGCAATAATACCAACACCTAAACCAAAAGCTGTAGTAATGAGCGCCTCCCAAATACCACCGGCAAGTACAGAAGGATTTACATTACCTTCCAAACCCTGAATTTGTTGAAAGGCTTCAATCATACCTGTCACGGTTCCCAAAAATCCCATCAAAGGGGCAACACCGGCAATCGTAGCCAACCAATCGAGTTTATTTTCCAACAAATAGATTTCTTTTTTTCCGGATGTATGAATGGCATCTTCAATATCTGTAATGGATTTTCCCAATCGACGTATACCTTTGCGAAGGATGCGTGTTAAAGGTTTATCAACTTGTTCAAGATACTCCGTTGCTTGCTGAGGAGTGCCATTTGTGAGCATATCTTCTATGGTTTCCAGAATTTTATCAGACTCTAACGTTGAGTTGGATAAAAATCGCCAACGTTCTGCAATCACATAAACGGTAATAAATAAGGAAATCAAAATAGGATACATCAGAAATCCACCGTCAACAAACATCGTTAAAATGCTCATAGTTTCGGCTTCTGTGGCAAGTTCAGGAACTTGCAAGGTATCTTGGAACAACAAAAAGGCTGGATTCATAAATTAATTGAGTGTTATGCGTTTAATGTGATGATTTCCCGCTTCGTTTTTACCGTCGGGTAACGTAGCAGCCGCCGATTTAGCGTCTTCAATCGTTTTAAATTGACCTAAAGCCACGTAATACAATGTTCTCCCTTTGGAGGTAACGAATGAATGGACAAAAGCTCGATATCCTTTTTTCTGCCAATCAGCAACTTCCGCATAGGCGCGTGATTCCACACTTAAGGTGTAAATTACCACAGAAAAAGAACCGGATAAGGACGAGGCTACCTTGCCTTGTAAACCATATTCAGCAGGCATTTCCTCCGATTTAACTTCGGTTTCAATAGAATTTTCTTGGTTATTTAGCTCTTGGGTTAAGTCGGTAACTACATCAGCTACAACTTTTTCAGGTTCAGGCTGTGATGGTTTTGGGGATTCCTTTTGGATGACTTCAACTTGTTTAACAACGGTAGGTTCTGTCGATATTTCTTCATTTTGACGTGTTAAAAACCAACTTACCAAAGCAATTATACCTACTGCAGCTGCTATGCTTACAGGTAGTTTCCATTTGCCTGTTTGTTGCATATACACACCTTTTGTAACCACTGGTTTTTTGTGCACAGCTTTATCTTTAAGGGGGTCTTCCTTTTTTATTTCTTCTTGTTTTTCAATCGGTTCAGTAATTTTTGCTGATTCCAAAGCGATTGTTTGAATAGGTTCATCCTGTTTGTTTTCCTTAGGCAGATGTTCTTCTAATGGTTTTTCTACCGGAATCTCTTCGGGAACGGTCGTTGCTTTTTCTTCTTTAGATTTACTTATTGGTTCAGTTACTTTCCCAATTTTAACATCCGTTTGAACCGAGGTTTCCTGATTCGGCTTTTCTTCAGATTCTTCAGCATCTTGCAAATCATCACGTTTTTTATCCGATGATTTTTTGATTTCAATCGGTTGCATACCTGCGTATTTATAATTGATTTCAACGGCAAACGCAGGGTCTGATTCAAACGATAATCGACCTTTTTTTAATCGAAATACACCTAATCCTTCAATTGTGAGTGGATTGCCTTTGCTAACGGAAGCTATTTCTTCAATAAATTGTTTTAGCTCTTGCTCTACTTGTTCAATCGGCTTATTGGTCTGTTTAGCCAACAATTCCACAAATTGTGCAGTATTTATAGTGCTCATTTTTTCTCCGGTGTAAAGAGTACATAATCAATCGGGGGCATAAGCACAACGCGTCCATCGAGTTCCGGCTTTTGATATTGTTTAATGTGTATAGACTTAAAATTTCCTAGTCCTTCCAGTTCCACATTTTTCTTGGCTTGCAGTTGTTCACGCAACACCGTGGTAAAAGCTTGAATAAAGGCTACATCACTCATAATTAAAACGTAAGATTTAATCCACCTGTTAAAAATAATGGCCATTCCTGAAAATCCGACCAATACCGATAATCTGCCCCGGTTAAGTTATTTACTTTAAGATAGGCAGCCCAATGTTTTGTAAAAGCATACCGTGTTTTTGCATTCACAACCAACACACTTTGTGACGTGTTTAAACCCTCGCGTCCGGCCAGGAAAACCAATTCAGGTTGTACATACCAATTGCTTTGCAAAAACCACAACACGTCCGTTTTTACTCCAAAGCGTTCCATGTAAGGTATCTGTGCACCACCTTTTAGTTGATGATTTAAAATCCAGGCTTCCGCATTAAAACTGATTTCTGGTGCGGTTAAGCGATAAGAAAATCCACCTTTTAAGCGAACTATCTGAGCTTCATTATAGGCTATATCGTGTGCAAACACCGCCGGATTTGAAACATCAGCTTGATAATTGATAAAACCAAATTGAGTATAGCGCTTTAAGTCAAACCCTCCATAAATGGTTGAACGCTTCATCATTTCTAGTTCATAATTCACAAACATCACCCAACCACGATTATTTAATAGGAGTTGATTATTGTTCACAAACGGTGATGTGGTAAAAAAGCCTAATCGGCCTGAATTACTTACCTCTCCGTACAATCCTGCACGTAACGTTGAACTAGGTAATCCATAAAAGTCAATCAAAAGGGTTGGATAAATTAAAAAACGAGCAGCTTGAGCATCTTTCGAAAAGTAAGGGTCAATTCCTAACGTAACTTTACGATTTGTACCTGAACGATAGGCATATCTTCCATACAGGTGAGCAATAGTATATTGCTCCGTAACTCCGGCAACATCATAGGTTGAAAACGTTCCATTTGCGCCCATTCCCATACCTGACATCGGTGTTTCCAAAGTCCAGAATTTTTCGAGTTTCACATCCAGAACATGTTGCAATTCGGATGGGTCGGTTAGTCCCAATTCCTGGTTAATTCCCGAATAAGTTAATTGCGCATTCCAATGCTCCCAAGGATTCTGAATTCGCTGCAATTGAGTTGAAAACCCCCAATTTGAAACGCGTTGAGTTTCTGTTGCCGTGGTAGAAACTGGTGCTTGGTTTTTAAATAAGCCACCATTCAACTGAGTTGACCAAGTAAATCCTCGGTCGATAATTTCGGTGTAATTGAGCGAACCTTTCCAACGATAAAAATCAGAAGGAACTGAAAAACCTAAATCAGGACTGGATAGATGCGATACAAATGCACCAATACGATAATTTCCTTGGTCAATATGCTGAAAGCCTAACTCAGCTTCTGGAGCTTGATGTAAGCCATAACCGCCTAACATCCACCCATTTCTGGCTTCTTGCTTTTTCTTGATGTCTCTTACCGGTGATTTTGGTATTTCAAGCGGACTAATTGGTATGGATGCTACCACTTCATCACTGCTTTCAAGAAAAGGAATGCGATTAGGGTCTAGCTGAAATACACGTGGACGCGGATCAAATCCTAAAATGGGTTGACGCTGTAATCCCGGAAATTTGATACGATAATCACCCTTAATTTCAATATCCTGCGGGTTAATGTCCGGCAAAAGGTCACTTCCCTGAGTCTCACTTGTTGTTTGCGCAACAACAGATGGAACAATTACACACAATAAGAACAGAAAAAACGAGACTCTAAGGTATTTCATGATTTAAGTACGGTTGCACACGAGCTAATCGTATATCTTTTTTACCACAATTTCATCAACCGGAGGCTTAACCGGTGCAGACTCTTCGTCGCCGATTATTACCGTTGATGCCGATTTTGCGGAAAGATACGATGCATCGAGCACTCTTTGTATATGAATGGCTTCATCAAATGTAGGGGAGATGGGTGTTTGATGAAACAAGGCCGAACTAAAAATCTCTAAAAGCATGTAAAAAGCAGCCGTTTGATACGAACCCGGTATATTAGCTAATTGATAGGCGGGCGGTAATGCTAATCGCTCACGTTTTTCTGTGCCAAATTCATAAAAAATTAAATCGCTGTTGTTGGTAAAATGAAGCGAACCCTTATGACCATGAAAAATAAATTCATCTTGTGTTTTACCAATGTAAGAGCGACTAACATGCACTTGGGCACTCACACCGGAATGAAACTCAACAGATAACTGATACGAATCATCAGCATCATTTTCAATCAGTTTACCATCTGTGCTTTCTCGTTGTGGATGAGAGGTGTAGGTTTTTGAACTTACGGAACGAATTCCGCCACCAATTCGAAGTAAATAATCAATATCGTGGCTACCAATTACACCTAGTGCGCCACCACGTAACGCTTTTTGCATTTTCCAAAGTGGGAGCGCATCTTTATTAAATAGGGCATTATCTCTGTAAATCCGCTCAATGTGAGATAGTTTCCCAACTTTTCCGTCAACTAAAAGACGCTGTGCATATTTCCTAGCAGGGTAATAATTGATGTGGTGATCTACAACAGCTAAAACTTCTTGTTGCTTGGCTAGCTCTGCTAGTTCTTCAGCCTGTGAAAGATTCAACATAAAAGGGGCAGAACAAATAACATGTTTTCCGGCCAAAATGGCTTTTTTTGCTATTTCGTAGTGCGTATGTGGAGGTGTTGCAATACAAACTAGTCGAATTTTTTTATCCTGAAGAATCTCTGTCCAATCAGTTGTATGTTTTTTAAAACCAAATTCTTTGCGGGCATCTTTAGCCTTTCGTTCGTCTCTGCTAAAAATATAATTCAAATCAAACAGGGGATGAACCGCAAGAGCTTTTGCGTACGTCCTGAGTCCATAACCGGTTCCTAAAATGGCTGTTTCTATCATGATGTTGATAATACTTAAAAAATTACACCCAATAAAAAGGCTATCACACCTTTACTTTTGAATTGTTTCCCAATTATCGGATTTGTTTTCGAAGTATAAAAGAATTTAATGCAATGAAAATCGGTGCAATAACCACTACGAGTAATAGCATCGAACTATGGGTAACAAAAGCAAAAGCCAGGCCTTCACTTTCAGGAACATTAAAAAGTACAAAAAGCGTTTGTTTAACAAACCAATGATAGGTTCCAACTGCTCCAGGCGATGGCAAAGCTACACCAACGGCAGATAATACCATCACAACGGCACTATCTGCCAAGCCCAAACCATAGGTATCGTGAAAATCGAACATGGAAAATGGGATGTACATCATTAAAACATAACACGTCCACAGTATGGCTGTTAGTAGAATAAAGTAAGGCCAATTGTGAACTTTTCGGATATTGGTTAACCCTTTAATGAAAACCTCAACCAGGCCATATATTTTCAGAGCCATTTTGCCCAACAGGTTTTCTTTTTTTGCCATCTGCCCTAACATTTTAATGCCAACCCATCCGGCCAAAATGCTTAAAAGTAAGGCTCCGATTATAATGAACAAGGATTGCCAACTGCCCAAATTCATCATTAATCCGGCATTTTCTTCACCAAATAAACGAACTATGGTTTGCTCATCGGTGATAACGTACACAAATAAAAGAACAACCATAATTAAGAGCATCAGGGTATCTATAACGCGCTCTAAAACAACGGTTCCAATCAGCGTTAATGCCGGAATTCCGTCTTTTTTTGATACATACATACAACGGGAGACTTCCCCTAGTCGAGGAATTACATAATTCATCAAATAGCCAAAAAGAGTTCCGGCATGGAAACTAGAGCGATTTGCTTTGTGGCGCTCTTCGCCAAGTAATAAAATCCACCGTTCTGCCCGAACTAAATACGATAGGGTTGAGAAAAAAATAAACCCGGGAAGCCATCCATACGAAATCTGACTAAAAGATTCGAGTACTTCGTTTATATCCACATTTTTGAACGCAAGCCATAAAAACAAGGCTCCAATTGGGATACTAAACGCAATTTTTTTCCAATTTTCTTTCACTGACGCAAATCTATTAATTCGATGTTATCCGGGTAAGTAATGCTTTTTAAGCTTTCATTAAATTCAATAAATCGGGCATTAAGAAAACGAGATTCATTGATATTTGTTTGTTGATCAATGGCCCGGATTCGCACCGGTTTACGTTGAGTATCAATATCTAGCACAATTTGTCGGAAAACTGCGAAATCATCCAAACTAATCAGTTCAACCTGCCATCCGTTTTTTAGTTTTTTTTCTTTGATAGAAAACTCATTTTGATCGGCTTGGATAAATCGTGAAGGCGCAAAATCATCGTCATTTATGGAGTAGGGGGAAATTATAACCTGATTTTTTACCAAGGAATAAACCGTACTAACAGAATCAAAAACCACAATAATGCGATCGTCAGATTCAACACGATAGCCATTTTGGTGAATCCATAATGAACCAGTAGCCCGAACGGTATCTCCTGTAAAGGTATCAACAAAGGTGTGTTCCATTTGCGCTTGAAACGCTTTTCCAGCTTTTAGTTCGTTTTTGATGGATTCAAGTGATTTACTTTGAGCATTACTTGCTGGAGTTTGAAGAAATGTTAAAAGAAATGTAGAAATCAGAAGTATAGTATAACGTACGATCAATCTAAACCTCGCAAAATTTCGTCTAGTTCGTCTTCTGTTTGAATTAGAACATCACGCGCGGTACTTCCTTGGTAAGGGCCAACAATTCCGGCAGCATATAATTGGTCAATTAATCGACCGGCACGGTTATAGCCAAGGCGTAATTTTCGTTGAAGTAATGAAACCGATCCTTGTTGATGTAACACAACCACTTTTGCGGCTTCATCAAACAAAGCATCACGTTCACTTTTATCCAGCGATGGCAGATCTTGTTCTTCTTCCGACTCAATAACGGGTAAAAAGTAGGGAGTAGTATAGCCCGGTTGATTTCCTACAAAATCGGTTATTTTTTCTACTTCTTCGGTTGATACAAACGCATTTTGAACGCGAATCATAGGGCCACCACCCGAGTACAACATATCACCACGCCCCACCAACTGATCCGCACCCATCGTATCCAAAATGGTTCTAGAATCTATTTTCGAGGCTACTTGATAAGCAATTCGAGATGGAAAATTCGCCTTAATCGTCCCTGTAATTACGTTTACCGAAGGTCTTTGAGTAGCAACGACTAAGTGAATACCAACGGCTCTCGCTAATTGGGCAATTCGCGCAATGGGTTCTTCAATTTGTTTGCCGGCGGTCATCATCAAATCGGCTAACTCATCAATAATAACAACGATATAAGGCAAGTGACGATGACCTTCTTCAGGGCTCAATTTTCCGTTTTTCACTTTATCGTTATAGGCTTTTAAATCGCGAACCATGCCCAATTTGAGCAAATCATAGCGATCATCCATCTCCTTACACACAGAAAGCAAGGTTTCTAATACTTTTGAAGTATCGGTAATGATTGGTTCTTCCATATGGGGAAGCATAGCCAAATAGTGTCGTTCCAAATTTTTATACAACGCCAATTCGATTTTCTTCGGGTCAACCAATACAAACTTGAGGTTATCCGGATGACACTTGTATAACAAACACGTAATAATGGTATTTATTCCAACCGATTTACCCGAGCCCGTTGCACCGGCTACCAGTAAGTGCGGACATTTGGCCAAATCAACCATAAACACCTCGTTTTCAATGGTTTTTCCGAATGCAATCGGTAAGTCCATCTTAGATTCAACGAATTTTTTAGTGTTAATAACCTGTTTGATGTAAACCGTTTCACGCGTTTGATTCGGCACTTCGATACCAACGGCCGATTTCCCTGGAATTGGAGCTATTATGCGGATACCAAGCGCCGCCATCGCCATTTTCAAGTCGTTGGCATAGCTTTCTATTTTCGAAATTTTTACATCAGGAGCTGGAGTAAGTTCATATAAAGTAACCGTTGGACCAACAATGGCATCTATGGCAATAATGTCAATTCCATGGCGCTTCAGCTTATCAAGAATAATGCGTTTATTCTCGTTGATTTCATCCATATCGACTTCCACGCCTTCATTTGGGGGCGAATCAAGCAGGTCGATAGTAGGAAGTTTAAATTTGATTAAAGGAATTTGGGCATTCGATTCAGCCTGCATTTTTTTCAGGTCAGATTTATTCGCTTCTTCTTCTTCTTCGCCCACATACACATGAATTTCCGGGTCAATATCCGAATGTTCATCAAAGTCACCATCTGTTGAATCGGGTTTTATGGGCTCCACTTTTTCAACAATAGCCCGATTACCCACCAAATCTTTTTTCTCAGATTCCTTTGCCGCTAAACGCTCTTTTTCACGCTCTTGAGATGCACGTAAAACGGCATCCAAATCAGGAATTTCTTCGGTTTCCTCTTCCTCAACATCCGATTCAATCAGAACGGGTACAGGTTTCTCTTTTTTGATTATAGGTTTTGGCTGTTCAAAAATCTCTTCTTCAATTACTTCGGCTTCTTCTTTGCTTTTTTTCGCTGCTGCTCTTTCCTGAATAGACTCTTTAAAATCACCTGCTTTTTGTGCCGCTTTATCTCTGTAGTTTTGAATTAACTCTTTAATGCGATCTATGGTAACCTGAATATCTCGGTCAATGGCAAAAAGAACCGAAATGATTAGCAACACAAACAAAACTATTCCACTCCCAATAGCTGAAAGCAAATTATAAAATACCGTTGCAATGGCTTCACCCGAAGAACCTGCCCAAACGATGCTGTTAATCTCATAAACTTTTATGAACCAACCTGAAATGACAGCAAATAACATCATCATGAGCAAACTGTAAACAGCGCCCCAGCTTAAGTTCCGAATTTCCTTAGCTCTAAAAACATACCACCCATAGATAATCATAAGTATGGGAACAACTATTGAAGCATAACCGAAAGCTAAATAGACAAATACATGTGCAATCCAGGCACCGATAGGACCCAAACCATTTTTAATCCGTAAAGCCGGTCCACTATTCGAATCAAAAATGGAATCAACTGTTACTTTTGATAGGGGTGTGTAATCATTTTCTGAATAGGTAAGGATACTTAAAGCAATAAGAACTCCAAGCGACATTATTACAATGCCGAGGATTTCCATTTTTCTGGTTTGTGTAATTTTAGGTTTTAATCCACCCGAAACAGAGTCGTTTTTATCGGTTGGAGTTACTTTTTTCCGAGCCATTTTCGTTTATCAAAGTTCCTTCTTTAAGTACAGGTAAGACATTGGTTACATTCAACTTGGAACAATAGAGAACATCTTGCTCAAAACCAAGTGATTTTAACCGCATTGCATGGTTTGAACCTGCAACTACTTCTTCAATAACATGTTCGTATTTCTCACTGAGTACAAAAGCCATTTTTGCACCATCTCTGCTTTGTTCCGGTAGGTGTCCATTCATCAGTTTTCGAATGATTAATCCGGCGCACAACGAATCTTCCAAAGATAGACGACTTTTCCAGCCGGCACATGCTAAAATAACTTCACCTTGAACATCACGAAGGGCATCTACCACAGCATCTAAGTTTAAAAAGCCGGCAATTAACACTTTTTTCGCATATTGAGAACGGGTAATTGCCTTCGTTCCATTAGTGGTATTTAAAATGAGTGTTTTTCCTTTTATGGTTTCCTCATCATATTCAAAGGGAGAGTTTCCCAAATGATACCCTTCGATTTTCTCGCCATCTTTTTCACCACATAACAAATAGCGGCTAGGGTCTAAATTTTGTGCAATTTTTCCAGCTGCTGACATATCCTCAACCGGAATAATTTCTTTTGCACCGTTTTGTAATGCGGTAATTATGGTTGAAGAAGCTCGCAGAACATCAATTACCACAACAATTTTACCTCTCAAGTCTTCATCATACAAGGATAAAGCCGA
>CAZIQX010000007.1:0-29244 GCA_964541325.1 uncultured Chitinophagales bacterium
AGATCCTTCGCCATACCAACGATTAAATTTGGAAGCCGGAAGTTTAGAACCCACAGGCAATGAGTTTGATTTTGCTATTTCAGGTGATGGATTCTTCCAAGTGAATTATGAGGGTCAAACCATGTTGAGTCGTAACGGACGTTTTATGCTCGATGGAGATGGATTTTTACGGGATGAAAATGGCGGATTTGTTCAAGGTGGTTCTGGCGATATTTATTTACCGCAATTACTCGACTCTAACTTATTACAAAACAGTCAGATAAAGTTTGAAGTTGCCAGTGATGGAGCGGTTAGAATAAATGATGAAGTAGTAGATAAAATTCAGTTATATCGAGTAGAAAATCTCGAAAATTTGGAACGCAGAACCAATTCGTATTTGGCAGTAAAAGATGGTTTTGAAGCTGAAATGGATACTGAAAGTAAGCTAAATCAGGGATTTTATGAATCAGGAAATGTTAACCCTTTAGCGGAAATGATTTCCATGACAACCGACATGCGCTTATTTGAATCACAACAGCGCAATTTGAGAACAAGCGACGAACTTTTAGGTCGCGTTACCAACAACCTCAGCCGATTTTAATTAATAAGGAGTAATCTATGTTCAGAGCTTTACGAACAGCCGCTTTAGGAATGAGTGCCCAACAGTTGTCGGTGGATAATATCGCCAACAACCTGGCAAACGTAAATACACAAGGTTTTAAACGAACCACGATAGCCTTTCAGGATTTATTTTATCAAACCTTAGCTGCTTCTCGTATGGGGGCTTCGGTTAATAATATTGGTAACGATGCACCTGAACTTCAAATTGGTCACGGTTCACGACCGGTTTCAACGATTCGAAATTTTAGTCAAGGTTCTATCGAAGAAACCGGAAACCCTTTGGATATTGCAATTAATGGTATTGGTTTTTATCAAATTACCCGACCTGATGGTAGTGTTGCGTACACTCGTGACGGGAATTTTACATTGAATGCCCAAGGCTTAATGGTTAACAGTTCCGGACTTCCTCTGGCAGACCAAGTTGAAATTCCACAAGATGCTATTTCAGTGATGATTACACAAGATGGGACAGTTTCTGCCATGTTGCAAGGCCAAACTAGTCCGGTAGATTTAGGTCAGATTGAGTTGGCTAAATTTATTAATCCGGCAGGTTTGCGTGCCGTAGGTGATAACTTATACGAAGCCACTGAAGCTTCCGGTGAACCATTTCTTGGTATTCCGGGTCAGGAAGGGTTTGGTACTATGATGCAGGGTTTTGTTGAAAACTCCAATGTTGACATCGTGAACGAAATGGTAAAGCTCATCGTAGCTCAACGCGCGTATGAAACCAATTCTAAAATGGTACAAACCGCCGAAGAAATGATGGGTATCACAAACGGAATTAAGCGATAATCCAACACCATAAGCTGATGAAGTTGTTGTTTCTCCTGTTTTTTAGTTTCATGCTACAAGTGGCGTATGCCGTACAGGGAGAAGCTGTTTCTGAACCCGGGTTAACGATACAAAAATCAGATATTGAAGCCGAACTAGAACACCGAATTCGCGGTTTAATCGCAAGTGTTTATCAAGGAGAAACCTATCGTTTTGAGGTCTTGGCCAAACGCATTCCATCTCAATTAGAAGATGTCGGTGTTCAATTACTAGCGGTGCGCCAATTAAATCCGGGCCTGCCCAAAGGTTATACGGTATTTGATGTTGATTATTCAATTGCCGGTTCCAAGCGAATAGCAAAAGTACAATTTAATATAAAAGTGATGCAGTTACTTCCTGTTCCATTAAACCGAATTATGGCAGGTGAACCATTGCACGAATCTCAATTTACTCAGCAATGGGTGGATATCACCAACCTGAGAGGAGATATTATTGAACAGGTACATGCTGTTCATGGAATGGTTGCTACGGGTATGCTTCGAAATGGCTATCCGATTCGTCCAACCGATCTGAGTTTACCGCCTATAGTTGATGCAGGTTCGAGCCTTACAATGTTCTTCGAACAAAATGGCATACAATTGGCACTTCCGGTTATCAGTCGTGTTTCGGCAACGAAGGGTGAAGTCATCAATGTTTGGTGCGAAACCACCCGAAAAACGTATCGAGCACGAGTAGCTTCACCAAATGTGGTACAATGGGAGCAAACCTTATGAAAAAAATCAGTTTTTTAATTGCATTATTAATCGCTTGCAGCTCAATGGCTTCAGCGCAATATTCCTTGTATCAGGATTACAAAGCTAAGCGAATTGGTGATATTATTACCATTGTGTTGCAGGAGAATATCTCCGGTGCAACATCGGATGACAATTCGAATAGAGCCGGTGTAAATGGAGGTGCTCAAGGTGCAGTAACAGGAAATTTAAGTCCATTTTTACCACTTTTTGGGGCAAATGCTTCCGTTGATTATCAATCCAATGATCGAAGTTCAGCTCAACAATCACAATTATTACGAGGAACGATATCCGCTCGTATTGAAGAAATTATGCCGAATGGGGATTTGTATTTGGTGGGAAGCCGAAGCAATGAAATCAATGGCGAACTCCATAAAATGGAAATAAAAGGATATGCTCGAAGTAACGATGTTGATGGATATAACCAAATTTTATCGTATCGCATTGCAAATGCAGAAATCGTGTATATCAAGCAAGGTGGCGAAAAGACCTCGCTTACTCAATCAGCCAATTTTTGGCAAAAAGCCATTTGGTTTACGCTTGGAATTGGTTTAGGTGTGGCTGCTTATGTTGGAGTTTTTTAAAGGATGAAATTCATGAAAAAATCACTGCTTTTAGGATTCTGTCTTGTGCTGTTTGCATCCACTACGATGGTTGCGCAAACAAAAATTCGTGATTTAACCAAAGTTTACGGTGCAAATGACCGTGTTTTAATTGGGTATGGGTTAGTTACCGGTCTCGACCGTACAGGAGACCGAACCATTCGCCGACAAGGCGCCGCATTTACGGTTCAATCCATTGCCAATATGCTTCAGAATTTTGGGGTAAATGTGGACCCTGATTTAATGCGTACCCGAAATGTGGCAGCCGTTATGGTTACAGCGCGCTTAACTCCCTATAATGCCCAAGGTAGCATGGTTGATGTAACCGTCTCATCTTTAGGTGATGCTACGAGTTTGGTGGGTGGTGTCTTATTACAAACTCCACTTATCGACCCTGAAGACAAAGATTATTATGTAAAAGCACAAGGCCCGCTTATTGTGGGTGGTATAACTGCTGAAATCCCAGGTGCAAGGGTATCTCAAAATCAAACGTTGACTGGAACAGTTCCCAATGGTGGAATTGTGATGAGCAATGGATCTTTTCAATTAGATAAATCACAGCCATTAGGTCTTATTTTATCCAATCCATCGTATGCTAATGCGGATAGAATCGCGGAAGTAATTAATCAAACGTACAGTGCGCCATTAGCGAATGTTCATAATGCCGGTTTGATTTATGTTAGCTGGCCGGCACAACTCACCGAGCTAAGTGAACTTAACCGTTTTGTAAGTCAGGTTTTTGATTTAGAGATTGAAACGGATGCGCCTGCCCGAGTGGTAATTAACGAACGAACAGGTACAATTGTAGCCGGTGGTACTGTTCGGATTGCTGAAGTTTTAGTAAGCCACGGAAACATTCAAATTGCTACCCAACAAACTCCTTTTGTGTCACAACCGGCTCCTCTTTCAATAGGTGGACAAACAATTTCAGGAAACATTTCCTCAGCAAGTATTACAGAAGGCCCTAACAAAACATTTGTTTTAGAACCTAACACAAATGTGACAAGCCTTGCTGCTGCATTAAATACCTTAGGCTTAAGTCCGCGTGATATTATTGCCATTTTTCAGGCCATACATCAGGCAGGGGCGCTTAAAGGTGAATTGGTTATCATGTAATTAGGAAATTCTAACGATGGATATTAAACCACTACGTTCCACTATTTCTTTTCAACAAGCTGAAAATGATCAGGTTTTGCAAAAAAAGCAGGAAATGGCCATGGAGTTCGAGCGAATGTTTGCCAAACACTTGGTTGAAGAGATGACTAAAGGGACTTTTAAAATGGACGATAACGCAATAGGAGCCAGTTCTTTTGGGCTTTATCGCGAACAAATTACCGATAGCCTTGCCAATGAAATTGCGAATCAACGCAAATTAGGTATGGCCGATTTAGTTATGAAGCACTGGAAAATTAAGGAATAGAAAATCGTATGGCTGCTATATCAAACCTAAACGTAATTAAAGACTTACTAAGAAATTTAATTGCGCATTTCGACCAAGCCCAAAATTTGATTTCACTTCAAATTCAGTGTGTGGTTCGTCAAAAATTGGATGATTTAATGCAACACATTGAAGACCAAAATGCAGTAAACGCCACGATTAATGATTTAGAAGAAGAGTTTCGTCAGGCAATTATCATAGCCTTTAATTCTATCAAGGTTAAAACCCAAACCTATTCTCTAACAGCGTTGCTTCCATATGTTGATAGACGAGATGAAGAAATTGTTGAGTTGCGTAATCAACTCAAAGAAATGATTCACAAAACCCAAACCAAACAGTTGCATTTGCTGCAATTATTACAGTTTGCACAGGAACATGTAGCAGAAACGATGCGTGCCATATTTGCTCTTTCGGATGACTCTAGTACACACTACAAATCAACCGGAAAAAAAGCGATGGCAACGATGTCGTCTAAACTGATAAACCAAACCGTTTAAGTAAACCATCATGCGCGAACTTCTCGAAATTGGAAAAAGAGGCATGTTTGCCGGTCAACGTTCCTTAGATGTTACCGGACAAAACATAGCCAATGCCGCAACACCGGGATATTCACGTCAACGGGCAGAACTTGCTCCGGTTGATTTTAAGCGCAATGGCATGTCGATAGGTTTGGGGGTAAATGTGGTGCAAGTTGCCCAATTACGTGATACCATTATCGATGCGCAAGTTCGCCAAAAAGAAGGTGAAGTTGGTGAGTTCGGTGAAAAAATTAAGTTGTACGAACAAATTGAAGTACTTCTGGCATCAGGTGCCGAAAACGATCTCGATAAACTTATCACTAAATTCTTTAATTCTTTTTCTGAGCTTTCCAACAATCCGGAAAGTTTAGCGCTTCGGGAAAATGTTCTGTTTGCTGCACAAAATGTTACCACTCGTTTTGGCGAGCTTTCCGAATCGTTTGATTCCATCAAACAAAATCTGGTAAAAGACTCAACTATTTTAATTGACAGCATCAACCGGTTAACGGCTGATATTGCCCGCCTAAATGTTTCTATTGCTAAAGGTGCAGCTACGGGTCAACCGGATAATTATTCACTGGATTTACGCAATCAACGTTTAGATGAGCTCTCACAATTAGTTGATGTTAATGTGATTTACGATTCTTCGGGAATGGCAGAAGTTCGTATGGGAAATATTTTAGTGGTGCAAACCGACCGTGCTTCTGTTATTGAACCCGAATTTGATGCTGTAAATGATTTATTTCGCTTGCGCTTAAATAATGGACGCACCGTAAAAGGGGTGGGTGGCCGTTTAGGCGCTGCCATGGATGTGTACGAAAAAATTCTGCCTGATTTTAAAGGTAAGCTCGATACCCTCGCTGAAAACCTTGTTGAAAAAGTGAACGAATTGCATGTAAACGGCTTCGATTTAAATGGGAATACGGGCATTGAATTTTTTAATCCAACCAATACACAAGCTTCCAATATTGCTATTAACTCTTCGATAGTGAGTGATGTGAGTCGTATTGCAGCCTCAAATACATCCGGAGCGAACGGAAATAACCAAGTTGCACGCGATATTTTTGGGTTGTTGGATTCTTCTACAGCGGTTGGTGATAAATCGTTTATTGAATATTCGCTATCAATGGCTGCTGAAAGTGGTTTTGCTTTAAGTGGATTAAGAACCCGAGTGGAATCGGCTGAATCATCCAAATTAATGTTGAAGAATCAGCAGGAAGAAGTTTCCGGTGTAAATATGGATGAAGAGTTGGCAAATATGATTAAGTTTCAAAATGCGTATCAGGCATCAGCTCGAGTTATTTCCACTGTACAAACCATGTATGATACCATTTTATCATTAATCTAAAGGAGTAGATGATGAGAGTTACTCAAAACGGCGTTATTGACAATTTACTTTCCGAGTTGAATAAAAACCGCAGTAAATACACCAATTTGAGTAATCAATTGGCTTCTCAGAAGCGTGTAAATCGTCCTTCCGACGATGCGTTAGCTTTTGGTTCAGGTGAAGAAAAAAAGTCTATCATCAGCAGAAACGAACAATATCAATCGAATTTAGCAAGCGGAATTGAACAAGCGCAAATAGCCGATGATGCAATTGGCAGAATGTTAGAACAGCTGTTTGATTTGAAAACGCTTACCACAAAAGGCGCAAACGGTGCAGCTTTAACCGATTCCGATATGGAAACCTTGGCCGATAATGTGGCTGCTATTCGCGAAAAATTGGTTGATTTAGCCAATACCTCTGCTAATGGACGCTATATTTTTGCCGGAACACGAACACAATCACCGGCATTTTCTTTAGCCGGTAATGTTGCTACTTACGAAGGTAACAATCAGGATTTAGTGATTAAAGCAAATGCAACATCAACGGTAACGATTACTCCATCAGGTGAAACCCTGTTTAACTACAACAGTGAATCTGTTTTTGATTTGCTTGACCGCATTGAAACAGCTATGCGTGCTGAAGATGCAAGTGGTGTAAATGCAGAGTTAGAAAATGTAAATCTCGCTGTTGAGCATTTGGGAAGAATGGGTGGCCGTGTTGGAAATGCCATCAATCAAATGGAATATGCCTTTGAACAGTTTGAGTCAACCAATATCACATTGCGTAATCAGGTAAGCCGCTTATTGGATGCCGATTATGCACAAGTAGCCTCACAAATTCAAAATTTAGATGTAGCCTATCAAGCTGCATTAGCGGTTACGTCACGAATTTCTCAATTATCGCTACTCAATTATTTATAATCAGGGATGTAAACGATTATCAGTTCTATGGATATCAATTCAAAAATTTTTGGGGAGTTTAGTGTAGATGAACTTAACGTAATTCATTTTGCACAAGGAATACCCGGATTGGAAAAAGTAACGCATTACGCAATGGTAAGTATTGAAGAATACGAACCAATTACCTGGATGATTTCGACAGATGGTGTGTACCATTTTCCTTTGGTGAATGTAAACACAGTTGATTATAGTGACCTAGACGTGGACTCCAAAAATGTCTATTGGCCATTATTGCAAAAAGCATTAGCGCAAAAGTCAGATTTTGTAGCTTATATCATTTTAAAATTAGATCAGTCGGTACAACAGGTTAGTTTACGTGCTCCTATTTTAATTCACCCTCAACTTCGCACAGGTTTACAACTTGTGTTTGATAATGCGCAAGCAGACTGAGAGAATAAGCATGTTGGTTTTGTCCCGAAAAGAAGGTGAATCGATTCGAATTGGTGGAGATATCACGATTCAAATTATCGAGGTAAAAGGGCGTCAGGTTAAAATTGGTATAAACGCACCTAAAGAAGTCTCGATTTTGCGGGATGAAATTTACGAACAGGTAAAAGAAGAAAACACGACCCGCTTAACAGTTGTTAAACCTAGTGTTGATCAAATTCCGGTGTTTTTAAAGAAAAAATCGGGAATAAAAAGCGAGGAACCTAAACAGGACTAGATTATGGATATCAACGAACTCGTTCAAAAAGGCATAGCTGCGTTAGAAGCAGATAATTTTGATGAGGCCATGAATGTTGCTGTTCAATTGCAGCAAGAAATGCCGAAACAATCGGTTGGCTATCATCTCGAAGGACTCATTCAACAATCTCAAACTCAGTGGGAATTATCCATTTCAGCATTTAATAAGGCGATTGAACAATCTCCGTATGACCCTGCTTTATTCAATTTCCGAGGTTTTGCCTTTTTAAATACCGGTAACATGGCTGAAGCAGAAAAAGATTTCAAAGAAGCCATTTCATTAGAAGATTATGAACCGGCACACCGCAATTGGGTACTTTGGCTCATTGTAAACGATCGCATTCAGGAAGCCATTGATTATTTAACATTGCGTATCCAAACCAAACAAGATGATCCCCAAAATTTCTTGTTAATGGGCGATTTGATGCAACGTTCAGGCATGGATGAAAAAGCGCAAACCTACTATGATGTAGCCAAAGAACTTCAGCAACAGCAGTAGTTGGCTATGAATCGCTTACCCATTTCAGTTTGTTTAATTGTAAAAAACGAGGAAAACTATCTCGCTGAATGTCTTGCGTCGGTGAAAGATTGGGTAAATGAAATTGTGGTTGTTGACACCGGTTCTACTGATAAAACAGTAGAAATTGCCCAAGACTACGGTGCTAAGGTTTCATATTTCGAATGGATTGGAGATTTTGCAGCTGCACGAAATGCCTCCATAGAAAGAGCAACAAATCCATGGATTTTGCAACTTGATGCCGACGAAGAAATGATTCAAAGTACGCTAGGTTGGTTCGAAGAAACGTATCCATGGTTAGATAAAGACGGTTACTACGTTACTCTGAATAATTTACGGGATGCATCCTCAGATGAAATTTTGCTATCCCACAAATTGGTTCGATTTTATCGCAATCACCCAGAAATTCGCTATCGTTTTAAAATTCATGAGAATATCATTATTACAACGGGACATATCGGGCAATCCGAAGCAGAAATTTTGCATAAAGGTTACGGCAAAGATGTAAACAATGAGGTGAAATCGCAGCGCAATCTCCAAATTTTGCTCGAAGTGATACGTGAAAATCCCAACGACCCATTTAATCATTATTACGCTGCGCAGAGTTACCTATCTATGGGAATGGGGCATGAAGCCTATCGTGCTTGTATGAAAGCTTTAAAACTTGGGGTAACCTACCCGGTTAAAGCACATGTATATCGTATTGTTTTTGCCCATGTTACGGATACACAAAACATTAAAGCTTTTGCAGAAATTGAACAAACTATCCCCAATGAAATGGCTTTTCCCGAATTAAGTTATTATCGGGCACTGTTGTTGCAAAAAATGATGGAATTAGAAAGTGCCAAAAAATTCTATCATCAGTTTATTGAAGTATGTGAACATCCACCGGAAGGGAAACATCTAGGTGATGAAGATTATGCTTTAACGGCTAATATGGTGAATGCATTCACGAATTTAGCATTAATGGATATGAACGACGGATACGCAAAACGAGCACTTGAATACTTGTATAGAGCTATTGAGGTGAGTCCTATGTCGAGCCATGTGTATTCCATGATTGCTCGAAATGAATTGCTTTTAGGAAATAAATCAAAAGCTGTTTCAGTGTTGCGCGATGCCATTCAGGTTTTTGAAAAACAACATGTAAAAATGCACCAAAAAGCATTGATTTCGAAATATGAAGCCATGATTCAAAAAATTGAGGTATCGTAGGGAAATTCAAAAAAAATAACTGATTTTTAATGGGTATTTGCTATAATATCGCCAAATTGATGAATCGTACCTTAAACCATTAATAAGTTGGGTTTAACCAAGCCTGTAAGACCATTATGAGTAATCTTTTTATTCTAATTGTTGATGACTCGCCCACTATGCGCAGAATCATCAAAAATACTTTAGAGCGTCTGGGACATAAAGAATCCGTTGAAGCCGGAAATGGAAAAGAAGCTCTTCAACAACTGAAAGAATATCCAATCAATTTTGTGATTACAGACTGGAATATGCCTGAAATGAATGGTCTCGAGTTTGTTACAGAATTGCGCGCAACACCTGAGTTTGAGTCACTTCCCGTGTTGATGATTACCACTAGAGGAATGAAAGACGATGTACTACAAGCCGTTCAAGCCGGAGTAAATAATTACATTGTAAAACCTTTCACTCCTGAAACACTGGAACAAAAAATTCAAAAACTACTTTCCTAAGCATTTTGCAAAAGGGGATAAAATGGGATCGAATATGATAAAGAATGACGATTACGGTGAAATTTTAACACGAATTAAACAAATAAAAAGTCTGTTTGCGTTTGGTGAAGGTATTCTTCCATTTCTGGAAGAATTATTCGTTTTTTTAAAGGAAGTATCACCTTTGTTGAATGATGTTTCCGAATCCATCATGAATACAACGGGTTTAATGCCCGATGCGGCTAATGAATTAGATACCGCCGTTGCAGAAACTACGGATGCCACTTATCAGATTATGAATCGTGTTGAGCATATTATGCAACACATTGATACCCTTGAAATGGCTCAAAATCCTGAGGACCAAGAGTCTGCCGCTATGCTAAGCGATATCCGTTCTGATGCAATGGCTATCATGACAGCTCTTCAATTTCATGATATTGTGTCGCAAAAATTAGTACATGTACGTCGTGTATTGGCTGAAATTCAACAAAAAATGCTTCAGTTATTTACACGTGTATATGAACTACACATTGAGGATGAAATCAAAGAAAATATCTTAACCACGTTTGGGGTAAACATCGAAAAATTCCATAAAATCATGGAAAGTAAGATTAATGTAGATGCTCGTCTTACCGCTGATGCCCCCGCACCTGATGCCTTGAAAAAGACAGGTCCTGCAGCTTTCAATCAAGACGATATCGACGATTTATTCGGATAAACAAAAAAGCCTGCTTTAAGCAGGCTTTTTTGTTTGAACAAGTTTAAGGGTGTTCTTTTAAATGCTCGATTCCATCTAAAATGGCTTCAGCAACCGAATTGATATGCACTACGCGGTCGATAGCTTCAAGGCGAACAGCTTCGCGAGGCATACCATAAACCACACAACTTTCTTCATTTTGAGCAACGGTATAAGACCCATTATCATGCATTTCTTTGATTCCGATTGCGCCATCAGCCCCCATGCCGGTTAAAAGTACACCAACCGAATTTTGTGCGGCAACTTGGGCAACCGAATGAAATAACACATCTACTGAAGGACGATGATGATGAACCATGGGTCCTTCTTTAACTTGAACGTAATAATCGGCACCGCTTTTTTTCAATAGCATGTGATAATTACCGGGAGCAATCAAAACACGCCCCATTAACACTCGGTCGCCATCTTCGGCTTCTTTTACTTCCAATGGTACCAAGGAATTTAATCGCTCGGCAAAAGAAGTGGTGAATTTAGGAGGCATGTGTTGAACAATCACAATTCCCGGGCAATCGGCTGGCAATCCATATAAAACTTGTTTAATCGCTTCAGTTCCCCCTGTTGAAGCCCCAATAGCAATAATTTTATCGGTTGTATGCTTTAATTGACCACCACCAAACGGTTTTTGAATCTCGGGAGTTTTTTTCGGTTCAGCTTGTTTGAAATCATACACATGCTTATTGCGCATATTGGCCTTGGCGGCTGCCCGAATAACACGGGCCAATTGCATGGTAAGGTCACCCACAGAATACGACCCGCCCGGTTTACACAATACATCAACTGCGCCTGCTTCGAGGGCTTCAAGAGCTAATTCCGAACCCTCTTTAGTAAGTGAGGAAATGATGATGACCGGTTTTGGAAAAAAACGCATGATTTTTTTCAGGAAAGTGATGCCATCCATGCGTGGCATTTCCACATCCAGAGTAATTACATCGGGGTTGAGACGCACAATTTTGTCACGAGCCACATAGGGGTCTATAGCTGAACCTACAACCTGAATGTCGGGATACTTATTCAGATCTTCGGTCAGTTTTTTGCGAACAATAGCGGAGTCATCAACTACAAAAACCCGAATCATGTGTTATCCGTTACGTTTGTAAGGAGATACTGATAAAACACGTCCTTCAGCTACAAAAGCAATAGACCAATGCTCATCAGGTTTATCGGAATCCTGAATAGTTTTAGGATTTAATACTTCCGGAATGGATAGCTTAAATTCAGCATCAGGGTCGGCACGAACCAGGTAGTTTCCTCCAATAATATTGGCGGTTTCGCATGCCATAGACTCAATGTGCTCCTGCGTAAGTTCATCAGGAGATATGCCCATAAAATTAGCTGCCATTTCAGCTAACAAAGTGTTGTCTATTTGAAAGTGCAGATAAAAATCGGTGTTATAATGAATGCCTACATGAGTAGAAGCTTCACTTGGTACACCTTGAGTAACTTGTTGTCCCTCATCATCCAAATCAGGAAAAATGAAGAACATATCAGTCATAATTTCATCAACAACAGAGATAATCAGGTTTTTATCATTCAAATTACGCATCGGAATACCCTAAGATTTTAAGAACATCAGCCCCGATTTCTTCCGGTCTGAATGGTTTAGTAATATAATCGGCAGCCCCGATTTCTAATGCACGTTGTACCACATCATCGCGTCCTTCCGTGGAAATCACGATAACAGGAATTGAGCTTAACACTTCATCACTTTTAAGGTGTTCTATAAATGTTAAACCATCCATAATAGGCATGTTGATATCAGTAAGAATTAAATCAACCCAATTAGCACGAGCTTCCAATAAGCCTTCAGCACCATTGTTGGCCTCGAAAATTTCACCTACATCAACACCTGACATACGCACGGTTTTTATAATCACTTTGCGCATTATGGGAGAATCATCAACAATTAAAAAGTTAAAAGCCATGTCTGTATCCGTTTATCTGATTATGCTTGAGTAGGTAATGAGTTCTTCTTTGTTTACGTCGAGCAGGATATTTCCTGTACTCACGTCGATACGTACTGTTCGGTGTACCCGACCTCCAACATGCTCGTTTCGAATGAGCAACCCTTCCTGCCACAATACTTTGCGCAGAGCTACATAATTTCGTTTACCAATATTGAAGTAATCTTCACGATCAAAAACCTGAGCTCCACCAAAAACAGAGATACTCATACTTGGTTTTTTCGCACCCATTGCCAAACATTTTTTGATAAGCTGAGGCACACCGGTATCCATGTATTTATAAGGATTAAAAGCCAGCGAATTTTTTGCCATTTTTTCAATGTTGGAATCGGGAAGCATTACGTGAATCATACCTGCAACACGCACACTTGGGTCGTAAATAATAACGGCAATACACGAACCTAAAGAATAGGTGATTAAGGTATCGTTTGCGTTATTACTTACCGCCAAATCGGAAATCCCGATGGTAATTTTGGTTGTTTTATCAACACTTACACTATTCATTTATCACCCATTTGAATTCATATAAATGGTAGGTTGCACCATTTTAAAAGGATGCTTGATTGCCCCTAAACTTTCTGAATGTCCATTTATGAAATACCCGCCACGATTCATTTTTGTAGCAATTAAGGCTACAATTTTTTCTTTGGTGGGATTATCAAAATAAATCATCACATTTCTGCAGAACACAATATCAAAATTTTCTTGAGTTTGTAAGGGCTCAAGTAAGTTATGCCTTGCGTACATCACTTTGTCTTTTACACTGTCTTTTAGCTTAACCAAATGGGTGAATTGCCCCTTGCCTCGTTGAAAATACTTACGTTGCAGCGTTTCCGGCATGTATTGAACTTCTTCAAGCGGATAGATTCCTTTTCTTGCTTTATCCAATACGGTTACAGAAATATCACTTGCAAAAACTGAAAAGCTGACTCCCGGATAAGCAGCTAAGGATTCCATCATGGTAATAGCGATTGAATACGGTTCCTCGCCACTTGAGGAGGCCGCACTCCATATTCGAATATGCTTTTTCTGCTGCACTTTTACCATTTCAGGAATAATTCGTTGAGCTAAAAATGAAAAATGGGCGTCTTCTCTGAAAAAGAAGGTATGGTTCGTTGAAATGGCATCAAGCACCATTTCCAGTGTTTTGCCCGTGTTATCGTGTTCAAGCAAGGCAAATAATGCACTATAACCACTTATGTGATTTCGGCGCATGAGTTTACCGATTCGAGTTTGAACAAGACAACGTTTAGCGTCGGTTAGATTGATGCCGGCTTCCCGGTAAACGAGTTGTTGCAGATAGCGAAAGTCTTTGTCGCCTATCTCGAAGTGCTGAAACTCATTAAATGCCGGTTGCGACATGTTTTCCCCAATCTTAAGATTGCAACATCACTAGCTGTCTGCTGGTAAGTATCTTATCAATATCTAGTAGGGTTACTACTTTGTTACTCACTTTGGCAATCCCCAAAATAAAATCGGTATCCAATTCAACGCCAAATGCAGGCGTATCTTCAATCATTGATTCTTCCAGATTTACAACCTCTGAAACAGAATCCACTACGATTCCTAAGTATTGGCTACCACCTTTGTGCGAAATTTCAACAATGATTATCGGTGTGCGGGCGTCATCATCACGTTGTTCGAGTCCAAATCGTTTACGTAAATCAATGACAGGGTGCACTTTTCCTCGCAAGTTAATGACACCGCGAACAAAATCCGGCGTTCTTGGAACTCGAGTGATCGACATCATCCCAATAATTTCTTTCACACTTAAAATGAATAGACCGTAATCCTCGCCGGCAAGTGTAAAAGTGATGTATTTACCGGCTTTGGCACGGGCAACCTGAACTTCAGCAATTTCCGTTTTTTTGATGGCTTCAATTCGTTGTTCTTTCATCACTTCTGATTGAAGAATGAGGGCTTCTTCTTCAGAAATTTTGTTATTACTAGACAAATTAGGGTCGTTTTCAATTTCTGCCAATAAGGCTTTCATTTCATCACTGAGGTCTTTTTCTTTTTTTGCCATACGCACTCCTAAGGGGGGTTAATTATAATCTTTAAATGAGCGTCCGGTTTTGGGTAGCAGGGTTGGTACATCAACAATTAATCCTACTGTTCCATCCGATAAAATAGCGCCGCCGGCTAAACCTTCAAGCTTACTTAGACTTTCTCCAAGCGACTTAATTACAATTTCTTGTTTATCAATCATCTTATCAACTAACAAAGCGGCTTCTTGCTTATCACTTTCAACGATGATAATGAGGCCTTCCCAAGGGTTTTCGACGGCATCGGGAATTCCAAAATGTCGGCCTACACGAATAAGTGGCAGCACTTTGTCGCGAATAAATACAGTTTCTCCTTTACCGGCAATTTTATTGAGCTGATCTTTTTTAACAACTAACGACTCTTTGATGCTAACGGTTGGGATAATGTATTTTTCAGTGCCTAATTCTACTATAACACCGTCAATTATGGCCAATGTTAATGGCAGACGCAGAGTAAATGTGGTGCCTTTCCCAACTTTTGTCTGAATTTCAATATTACCGCGAAGATTGGTGATAGCACGTTTTACTACATCCATACCTACGCCTCGCCCGGAAACATCGGTAATGGTCTCACTTGTTGAAAAACCGGAAGCAAAAATGAAATTCAAAACTTCCTGTTCACTCAATTTGTCGCTTTCTTTGCATAAACCTTTGGCAAGCGCCCGTTTACGAACATAATTTATATCAATTCCATTGCCATCGTCAGTCACTTCAATTACCACCATTCCACCTTTGTAATAAGCATTTAAGGTGATGGTTCCGGTTTCGTTTTTTCCGCGAGCTCGGCGAACATCCGGAGCTTCAATACCGTGGTCGCAATTGTTACGAATCATATGAACCAAAGGGTCATATAATTCATCCACCATGTTGCGGTCAATTTCTGTTTCTTCTCCATATACTTCCAATACGATTTTTTTCCCGGATTTACGGGCTAAATCGCGCACAATTCGGTGCATTTTTTGAAAAGTATCCTTAATGGGAACCATTCGAAGCGACATGGATAAATCTTGCAAATTGCTTGTAATACGTTTTAATTGACCCACATCTTGCTGTAACCGTTTATCAGCACTGTTTTTTACAACATTGTTTTGTACCACCATGTTTTGAGTGACCACCAATTCACCAACAAGGTCAATCAAGGAATCCATTTTTAAGGTACTAACACGTAGCGTGGAATCTTTTACGCCGGTCATAGCACGCGTGCCGGTTAAACGCTCTTGTTCTGGTTCTTCTGCCTGTTTTTTCTCAGAGGTTTTTACTGATGGAGAAGAAGTAGCAGGAGTCGTTTTTGCAGGAGCAGGAGTTTTTACAGGTTCGCTTGATTTTGGTTTTTCTGATGCTGTGGGTAACTCAGCGTTTTCATGGCTTGGTTCACTACCGCCAAATCGAGCATGATGAACAATGTGCTCGAATTTTGCTAAATCAACCGAATGCCCATTGTATTTACCTGTTTTCGTTGCATCAATCAATGCATGAATCATTTGCTTTAGCGCATCAACCCCTTTAAAAATGGCGTCGGCTAAAGAATCAGAGTAGGTGAGTTTACCTTTCCGAACTTCATCTAGCACATCTTCATACATGTGCGAAAAGTTGTTGATATCGGTCAGGTTTAAAAATCCTGCAACACCTTTAATCGTATGAAAAGGGCGAAAAATGGAATCAATGATGGTTAAGTCTTTTGGAGAGGATTCCCAATCAATAAGACCGTTTTCAATAAGTTGAATGTGTTCCGCCGTTTCATCAATAAAACCTTGCAACAGTTCGGGGTCATCTTTTAAAGTTTGGTTGATGAGTTCAAAATCATCCCGATTTTTAAAGTGCGAGTGTGCTAAAGGTTGGCTTGAAACCGGAATGACAACAGATTGAGGTTCTGCTTTTTGTGCCGGTTTAGTTTCTACAGCCGGTTCAACTTTAGGCTGAGATTTTGGATGTGGCGCTTGTTTTTTGGGCTCCTCTTTTTGCGGTTCAGCAGATTTAGCCTTTGTTTTTTCGGGCTTTGTATCTACTTCTTCCATTTCGATAGTATGTTTTTCTACCAAATCGGCCACAGTAGCATCCTCAGTGAGTGCATCCTGTTTTTGCTGGAATTCGCGATCACTCACTAATTCTGTTTCACTAAAGGCTAATTGCAATTGTTCAATTGCTGAGTTTAATTCAGATAGCCCCACACTTGCTGACTCATATTCATCCAAAATTAATCGCTCAACAATTCCGCGAACCTGAAAAATATAATCTTGAATTTGTTCCGCGTGCAATTCATCGAGCAACTTTAAAATTTCACCCAAAGCTTGAATATCGTCGGCCTCGAGCAATACAATACGGCTCGCTAACGAGTTAAGGATGTCGGGAGCATTCTTGCTGATGGTTTGCATAAGCCTAATCTTCCTGGTCGTCTAAGCGTAGTTTCTTTAATTTATTCCGGATGGTTCTATCAGAAATACCTAATAATTCCGCCGCTTCTTTTTGATTTCCGTTAGTTCGATCTAAAGCCTGTTTGATCAATTTTAATTCCATTTCTTCAATGGGCATTAACGGTAATTCGTTGGAAACGTCAGCTTCACTAGAAGGTTCTAAGGTAGAAAATAAACTATTTTGAATATGTGCTAAAGTGATGTTTTTCGAATTTCCTGACATTAAAACACCACGTTGAATCATGTTATTTAATTCTCGAACATTTCCCTTCCAAGGTTGCTGAATTAAATAGCTCATTAATTCGGGAGCAGCTTGTTTTTCCGACATCCCATATTCAGCAGCATATTTTGAAATAAAATACTCAACTAGTTGGGGAATATCGTCTTTTCGCTCTCTAAGCGATGGTATCACGATGGGAAATACATTCAAACGATAAAATAAATCTTCCCGAAATTCGCCGTCTTTAATGCTCTTGGCAATGTTTCGGTTAGATGTTGCTATCACCCGAACATCAACTTTTCGGGCTTGTTGGCTCCCAACCGGGCGAAACTCTTTTTCTTGAAGTACGCGTAATAGTTTTGCCTGAACATTTAGTTGAATTTCTGTGATTTCATCAAGAAGTAACGTTCCGCCATCAGCTTCATCAAAAGCACCTTTGGCATCGGCTAAAGCGCCGGTAAATGAGCCTTTTATGTGTCCAAAAAGGGTACTTTCTACCAACTCTGTTGGTAAATTGGCACAGTTTATTTTTACATAGGGTTTATCGGCGCGGTCGCTATTGTAATGAATCAACCCGGCAAAAACTTCTTTCCCAACACCACTTTCTCCTTGAATGAGAACCGGCGCATTATTTTGGGCAATTTGAGGCAGGGCATCAATAAGTGCTTTAATACGAGGATGGGACCCAATCAGTTTAATATCAACTGTTTCGGTAACAACGTCTTGTTGACTTTGTTTAGTGGATTTTGACGCCTGAGTAACTTGTGGGCTTGCCACTGTTTTGGGGCCCTCAAACCCATGATTTCCGGCAAAGGATATCGTACCTTGAGATTTTAGCTTAAAAAAGCGATTGATACGCGCTAAAATTTCAGGTCCTTGAAAAGGTTTGGTAATGTAATCAAAAGCTCCTTTTTGAATGGCATTCACACCGTGCTCAATACTTCCAAAACCCGTCATCATTATTAAACCCATTTCAGGGTGATGTGTTTTGATGTGTGATAAAACCTCATCACCGGTCATTTCCGGCATTTTTACATCCGTAAGAACTAAATCAGCTTTAAGTTTTGGAATAGCCTCGAGTGCCTGAACAGGGGAGGCAAAAGCAGAAACAGAATAACCGTTTGAGCTAAGATGCATCTCAAGGAATTGGAGTAATGATGCATCGTCTTCAATAAGTAAAATGGAACCTTTCAAAATTCAAAACCCTTTAAAAGTTAACGGGTTTAATGTAATTGTTCGAAAGGTATATTTCTACCCGTTTTATTAGATTTTTGAAAGGATTTTTGATAATCGATCAGCAACTTCCGAGTAAATGTCGGCATTTTGAACAATTTGTTCTTTTAGCTTGTCGATATCAACGGGATAACGAGGCTCAAAATCAAGATTAAAAGAATCCGCTTCGAGTTGGTAGATGTCATTTTCTACCGATGCTGCCAAGCGTTGAATGGCTTTTTCGTTCGTGTACTCGCCATTTTCTGCTTTCGAGCGAACCAAACGAATGCGCTCAATAGTAGATTCATCCAATTTCTTGTACACACTTTGTGCAAAGCTTAAATCGGAAGACTGAGTGCTACTTATCGAAACCTTGTCCTGAACAGGTGTAGTGTTAGGAGAAACTTTTGCACTTGTTGCTGATTCAGATTTAATCTCTGAAACACGCTCATTGCGTTTTCGGTCGATAAGTTGGTTATTTACTAATGATTTAATGTCCATGGTTACCCCTCAAGTTTTGAGGAAAAAAACATTGATTCTTTAGGTGCCTTTGGTTTGGAATACGAACGGTGAGCTTGTTGATCTTTCTTTGCGGTATTCGATCGTTTGCGTAATCGTTCGGATTGAACCTTTAAGAGCGCTCGGAAGTCCTGATCAAGTTGCATCAGTTCATCATATTGCTGCTTAATACTATCTTTATCGGATATTTTAGTGCGGTCTAAAGTTTTTACGTAATTATCTAATTCTTTGTACACATTGCCGCGTTCAAGCATAAGTCGGGTTACATCCATGTAATCTTGTTGCTCTAAACTCAGTGATTCAATCATTTTTTTTGTGAGTTCAATAGCTTGAGAAAACAGACGATATTCAACCGACTCAAATGGCATCAGATATACCTCGGCATATCTTTTAGAACCACAGCGGCGGCTTTATTCAAATTATAGACCATATCTAAAAACTCTTGAGGTGGAAATTGTTTTACAACCTCATCCGTTTGTTTGTCTAAAATTTTGATAACCGTTTTTCCGGTATTCTCGTCAATGGAGAACGACAATTTTTGGTTTAAACGACTTAAAAGCGCATCATTGATGGCTACTTCTGCGCGTTGTAAGCTCTGTTGGTCTTCTGTAGATACTGTTTTTGGAGCGGTTTGTTTATCGCGTAAAACGGTAAGTTCGGGAACAGCCAATGGTTCTGCCTTTTGTTTTGGCAAATCAAGGGTCTGATTTTTTCTAACCTCTTCAAATCCGGTAACCGAATTCATGGTAGGTGGAGATGATAGTGCTGTTGCGTTCATAGGTGTATTGCTTAGAATCCGTATGATGAACCTATTGAAGCAAGCGTCTGAAACTGACTACTTGCCTGGTCTGAAATGGCTTGTAACTGAATAAACTGATCACGCAATTGTTCACGCCTGCGTGCAAGAAATTCATCTTGTTGTGTAATTCGTTGATTTAGCTGTTGAATTCTGTCATCAATCCCTAAGGTGAGTGATGTAACGAGACCGTCAGCGCGTATAAAAAGGTCGATACTATCCTGAAGTTTTCCTGCAATTCCGCTAAAACCGTCGGTGCGTTCACTGGAAAACAGAGTAGATACGGCATTGGGATTATCACGTAAAACTTGTTCTAACTGAGCGGAATCATCAATAAAGAGTGTTCCATCTTGATTTACGTTTAATCCGATGTCTAAAATAGTTTGGATCGTGGTTCCACCCGGAATTACCGGATTTAATGGGTCGCCAACATTAACACTTTCATCTAAAGCAGTAGAAATTAAATTTTGACGTAAAGTGAATGTGAGTTCCCGAAATGCACGGTCGCTGTATAACGGACCTCTATCTCCTGATTCGCCATTTAAAAAAGTTTTTCCGCGAATATCGGTGATAACACTGTTATATGATTCGATAAAACGGTTTACATTGTCAAGTGCTGAATCTACATCAGAATCTATCGTAATGGTTTCGGTGCCACTTGTAACCTGACGTAAATTAATCGTGAGACCCGTAATAGCATCATTTATTTGATTGGAACTACGCTCAAATGCCAGGCCATCAATCGTAAACTCTGCGTTTAAGGTGTTCAGTGCAAAAAGACGTCCGCCATTAGTAGATGCCGGTGCTAAAACACTTCCGTTATCGTCGGCTGTTGCCCCACCGTTATCGACAGTTAGTTCAAGTACTTCGGCAATGTTGGTTTGGCCATCGGCATCAATAGAATTGGAAAAAGAAATGGCGTAATCCTGACCGGTTTCGCGACTTCTAACCGATAATCGCACAGAGCTACTTGTTTCGCGCAAAATAGTTGCTTGAACATCCGTATCGGCAACATCATTGATTTGATCGGCTACCGCCTGAAGTACTTCTTCATTGGTTAAACCGGTGATATCGCCAATGGTAAGATTGTAGGTATTTCCGTTTACTGTGAGATCAAAATCGAGTTCATCATCGCCTCCAACTGAATTAACGGCAGTTGCGATATCATTACCGGAACCGGTGAATTGAGCAGATACGCGAACATCAGCTTTGGCTAGTTGCTGAATTTCGATATTAAATGAACCGGATGTGGTAAGTTGTGAGGTATTAGAAACAGTAAAAGCCGACTCATTTGAAGACTGAGCGGCGTATAAATCGAATAAATTATTTGCCGGTGAGGCGAAGTCAACTAAAACCCGATTAAAAGAAGTTAGCTTCGATCCAACGGAAGAAATTGCCGATTTTCTGGCTTCTTGAGTTTGAACTTGTTCCTGAAACGCAAATTTTCGGCTGCTTTCGAGCGTGATTAGGTTATCAATCAACTGTTCGTACAGAGGATTGAGCCCGAATAAACCTGAATTTACTGATGATGCCATAAGTTTCTAAACGAAATTGATTACGCGGTAGATGCCATGATGCCTCGCTTGCCTTGAATTACAGCCTGATACCATGCATCACGAATACCTGAAAGCAAATCTCGTACCTCATCGTACTTTTTTTGCTGGGTAATATGTTGGCAATATTCATACAAACTGTAAAAGTTCTCAGCGAACTCATAATCGTAATTTAACGAACGAATTAAAAGTGAGAGAATTTTAATCAAACGAGTTTCGTCTTTGCGATAGGTAGCCTGAATGGCCATATCGTAAAGAATCCCGATGAGTTCATCCGGATTGGCGTTTTTGATTTGTTGAATTTGATAGGTATTGAGAGCAGAATTCATAGCTTTTTGCGAGTTAGTTAAAGAAATGGAGGGAATACCACACTGATATTCCCATCCCACTTCGCCTGTTTAGAAATGCTTAAGCTAAGAAGCCAAGAACAGCCTGCGGTGCAGCATTGGCCTGAGCCAAGGAAGCGATTGCAGTTTGCTGCAGAATTTGCAACTTGATGTTTTCGCTTTGCTCTTTTGCAAAGTCGGCATCGCGTATGCGGCTACGTGCAGAGAAGTTACTGTTAATTGCTTGCGTAAGAATTTCTTCACGGATGGACAGCTGAGTTTGATAAATACCCAACTGGTTAACTACACCGGCCATCAGGTTGATAGCTGCATCAACACTAAGCATTGCAACTTGTGCTGAAGCAAAGCTGGTTACGCTAAGAGCGTTCACACCTAAACCGTTAGATGTAAATGCCGCAGCGGCACCACCCGAAGTCAACTGAACGTTAATGATATCAGCTGTACGTTCGCCAACCTGGAAGGTAGCGTTATAGGTACCACTGAGTAACGAAACGCCCTGAAATACAGTCTGTTGAACTAATGAGTCTAATTCAGCAACGAGGCTGTTCACCTGAGACTGAATAAAACCACGTTCGTCAGAACCGTAGGTATCGTTGGCTGCTTGTGTAGCTTTTGTTTTTAGTGTGGTCAAAATATCGTGTACACTGTTGATACTAGCTTCTGCATTATCTAAAACAGATTTTGCATCACCAGTATTCGACAAAGCTTGCTCTAAACCCGCAATACGAGAAGAGAGTTTTGCCGAAATTGAAAAACCAGCTGCATCATCTTCTGCTTTATTGATGCGCAAACCGGTTGATAATCTCAACTGTGTGTTTCCGAGTTGCTTGTTAATCTTATCTAAAGAAAAACGAGACTCGAGCGATTGAACATTCGTACTAATGCGATTAAAATCACCGAATGCCATAGTTAGCTCCTTCTATTGGTTTAAGTTAAGAGCTCCATCCTTGGAGCTCTGTTGGTTTTTGCTAAGCAGAAATAAATCCAAGAACAGCCTGCGGAGCAACGTTAGCCTGAGCTAATGCAGCAATAGCAGTTTGCTGGAGGATTTGAAGCTTGAGTGCTTCTGATTGCTCTTTTGCAAAGTCGGCATCACGTATGCGGCTACGTGCAGAAAAGTTTGAATTGATCGACTGGGTAAGAATTTCTTCGCGTATAGAAAGCTGTGTTTGATAAATACCCAATTCGTTAACAACGCTGGCAACTGTATTAATGGCTGCATCAACACTAGCTAAAGCAGACTGAGCGTTTGCAAAGCTAGTTACAGAGATTCCACTTACACCTAAACCGGCAGCATTATACCCAACGGTTCCGGTTACTGAAATCGCAACGTTGATGGTATCTGCGGTGCGCTCACCAACCTGGAAGGTAGCGTTATAAGAACCGCTCAATAAGCTATTGCCTTGATATACGGTTTGCGCCACCAATGCATCTAATTCAGTTAACAAAGATGACACTTGAGATTGAATGAAATCGCGTTCATCGCTTCCGTAGGTATCATTTGCAGCCTGAGTAGCTTTGGTTTTTAAGGTAGTGAGGATGTCGAGAATACTATTAAAGCTTGCTTCTGCAATGTCTAAAACAGATTTAGCATCACCGGTATTCGATAATGCTTGTTCTAGACCTGCAATACGGGAAGATAATTTTGCAGAAATGGAATATCCCGCCGCGTCATCTTCAGCTTTGTTGATGCGCAGACCGGTTGAAAGTTTCAACTGGGTAGCGCCTAAGCGTTTGTTAATTCTATCCAGAGAGAAGCGTGCTTCTAAGCTCTGAACATTGGTACTAATTCGGTTAAAATCGCCGAATGCCATACTAGCTCCTTCTTTTAGTTTTCCTGTTAGACGCCTCTTCCTTGAGGCATCTAACTTTATCGAACGAAAAAGAATTTGCTTAAATCGACCACACTAATTTTCAGTAGATCAAAGAACGTTTAGAATGTCTAACAGGAAAAAAAATCAGAAAGGAAAAAGATTCAAATGGAACTAAGAGGCGTCTTACTGTCCAAGGAATCCAAGTACGGCTTGAGGTGCGGCGTTAGCCTGTGCCAAAGCAGCCACAGCAGTTTGTTGTAGAATCTGCAATTTGATAGCCTCAGACTGTTCTTTAGCGAAATCAGCATCACGGATGCGGCTACGTGCAGAGAAGTTGGAATTAATTGCCTGAGTTAAAATCTCTTCACGGATTGAAAGCTGAGTTTGATAAATACCTAAGGTGTTGACCACAGTAGCAACCGTTGAAATAGCAGCATCAATAGAAAGCATAGCTGCTTGAGCGTTAGCGTGTGTTGTAACTCCAAGTGAGTTAACGCCTAAGCCTGAAGAATCAAAACCGGCTGTACCGCCTGAGTTAATTTGTACGTTGATGGTATCCGCAGTGCGTTCACCAACCTGGAAAGTAGCATTGTACGAACCATCTAATAAGGCGTTGCCTTGATAAACGGTTTGTCCAATCAACGAATCCAACTCAGAAACCAAAGAGTCAACTTGAGATTGGATAAAACCACGTTCATCGGTTCCGTAAGTGTCGTTGGCAGCCTGAGTTGCCTTTGTTTTTAACGTGGTGAGAATATCGAGGATGCTGTTTAAGCTGGACTCTGCAATATCTAACACAGATTTTGAATCACCTGTATTTTGAAGAGCTTGTTCCAAACCGGCAATACGTGACGATAACTTAGCAGCAATCGAAAATCCTGCGGCGTCGTCTTCTGCCTTATTGATACGAAGACCCGTTGAAAGTCTTAACTGTGTGTTTCCTAAGCGATTGTTAATTTTATCAAGCGAAAAACGAGCCTCTAAGGACTGTACGTTTGTGTTTATGCGGTTAAAGTCAGCGAATGCCATAATCGTGTAACTTTAAGTTTGGGTTTGTTTGTAATTGAGGGCTTTATCGTGTTGCCGAATACCCGACTTTAGTTTTTACTCAAAAAAAAATTTAAAAATGTGGATAACTTGTTATTGCTTTGTTTAAAAGTCATTATTAAACAATAACTTACACTTGTTTATCTTCGATAAAAAAAATGTCAGACAAATCTTTTTTTTATGGAGTCGATTGTTTTGATCTCTTTAAATGAAGTAAATCCTGATAATATTTTTTGAGCGTAGGATTGTCTTTTTCGTGCAAAGAAATCAGTAATTCAAGAGCCTCTTCTACAAATGCATGCATTCGAATAGTTAATGAAAGTAGTTCAATTGCTTTCTGATTTTTATTGGATTTCATGTACATGCGTGCAAGATTTACTTTGGCTCCGAGATTATTCGTATCAAGTTCTACACACTGTTCCATGGCCGAAATAGCTCGTTTTTTATCTCCCTTTGCCCAATATAACACGGCTAAATTATTGAGCGTTACGCTGTGATTGGGATTGTTTTTTAGAACTGATTCAAAAATAGGAAGCGCAAGGTCTTGTTTTTGTTGCCTCATGAAAGCGGTGGCTTTGTAGTAGAGTAAATCAGCGTCGCTGGGTATAATCTGCAATAATTCATCAATCTTTTTAATACACTCTTTAAGCTGTCCACTATTTAGTAAACGAGAACATTCCGAATAGGCTTGTAACTGATTTTTGAGTTGTTCTTTGCTCCAATTTCTTACATAGGAACTGCGCGAGGCCTCATATTTAAACTGTATCAGCTGATTTTCAATACTTTTTTCAACGGTATTGCTGTTTTCAACACTATCGGGTCGTTTCATATACAAACCTAATAGCTGCGGTATCTTTTTAAAGTCAAATTTCTCAGATGCCCGAACCCAAAACTCTAAATCACCGGAGGTAATAAAATCCGGGTCAAAATATCCGACTTCATCATGAATCGTTTTTCTCCACATCGGCATGGGGCCCACATAGCAGAAACCACGGAGTAGTTTTTCCCGATCGTGTTCTTCAAATTTGAAGAGTCCACGTCCGGAATTGCACAAAAAGGTTTCATTTGGTTCCGTAGTGATGATACAATCGGAGTAAACCAAACCAATTTCCGGATGTGTTTCTAAATATGAACTAAGTACTTCGTAAGCATCATTTCGCCGCCGATCATCGGTGTTCGCATTCGTGATGTATGTGCCTCGTGCCAACTGAATTCCACGATTCCAGGCTGCATAAACGGTTTCTCGTTCGGTTCTTTCATATATAATGCGACCGGGAAATTTTTTCTGATACGCTTGTACAATTGCTCCTTCATTTTCCGGAGAACCGCTATCGATAACAACGATTTCGAGTTTATTTCCGATAGTTTGTTGGAGTAAATCTTTCAGCAACCCTTCCATAAAGCGTTCAGCTTTATAGGTTGAAACAATGGCAGATACTAAAAACGGAGATTCCATGCTTGTTGTCATCCATGTATGGGGTTGGGTATTTGGGCATACCAAATGGTTGTGCCTTCAAAAACACCTTTTACCTGAATATCATCTCGATAAAAGAGAGAATCGTGAACGGCTTGAATCACTTCTTCGCCACCCATAGTGTGATAATCGTGCCCAATTAAAATTCCGCCGGGTTTGATGCAGGTTAAGGCTACGCGAATATCGTTGCATACATTTTGATAATCATGAGCAGCGTCAATAAAAATCAAATCAAATTGTTGGGTAACTAATAAACTCTCAAACTGATTGGTTGACCCTTTTAAAATTCTGAGCTTATCTGCGAACCATTGGGTGTTACGAATAAACGTGTTAAGTATATGAATCCCATTTTCGGATTGTGCCCTGTCGTCGAGGTCTTCCCCAAAATCCAGCCATACATCTAATGCGAATAATTCACGTTTTGTATGAATGCAACTGTGACCCAAAATATTGGTTGAGCGTCCCATAAAGGAACCAATTTCAAGAATTCGGGCATTGGTTGCTTGTTTTTTAGCCAAACGGAATAAGGCTATCATTTCATTAGATGTAAACCAGCCTTGAACTCCTTGAGTTAGTTGAAGAATATGTTGCTCGGTTTTAGTGATAGGAGCCTTCATCAAACGAGGTAAATAATCTTCCGGCAGTTCATGCTTTTCTTGTTGTTCTTCTTTTATGCGTTTTGCATGAAAATCCCAATCCACATCCCAAATATCTAATCCTTTAAAATAGTCTCGTCCTTTTTCCTTAAAAAAACTCAAAACTTGTTGGGTTCTCCAGCTTTCAGATTTTTCAAAATAAACCGGGCTAAAAAAAGGATACAACGAAAACCAATCCGTTGGGACATCTCGCAGACCTAAATTCGTTTCATCTTTGCTTGGTGCATACAAAGCGTTGATTTGTTCATCCGGTTTTTCCGGTTGTTTGATTTTCTCTAAAACCCGATACCAAGCCTGTTTAATCAGTAAATTGGTCCAATTCACAAACTGAAAATGCATCACCCCAAAATTGGCATTGGGAATAACTACACTTTTTCCGGTTAGACCAGAGGGATGGCGCAATAGATGAAATTCCTGTTGATGATAATTTGAAACACCGTCATCAGCGAAAGCGAACACTTTGGTATTGTTGGTCCATACGGATTGGTCGTGCCTGAATTCTAACGTGGATCGCCATAATTGAAGCCAATGCATAACCAGTGTTTCGCCGGGCTTAAGATTTAAAACAATTGTTTGTAACTGATTATCGTTCAGAAGATTAGAGGTAAATGCCTCATCGGCATCCAAACAAATAAAATGGGTTCCGCCCAATTTGCGACCCTTATCCAATAACGCTTGACGATAATAGGTTTCGTTGTAATCCCATTGATTATTGGTGATGATTGACTCAATCTTGCACTGCTTTTTGAGTCGGTTACAAATTTCAACGGTGTTATCGGTAGAATCATCATCAAATACAATGATGCTATCCACAAAAGGTGCTAAAGCCCGAAGCGTGAATTCAATTACATCAGCTTCGTTTTTAACAGGAATCAGCCCAATGATCTTTTTATCCTGTTTGGCAGATGAGGCCTTTGTATGCATTGGAATCACTGAAAAATCATTCTCTAAGCCGTTTTTTTTCACGATTTCATGCAGGAAATCATCATGATTCAGAGCAAAAATTCCATATCCTGACAAAGAAGTATAAGGTTCCGTTTTTTCTGCGGTATAGGTAGGTATCAGGCAGTTTGTGCAAAAATCCTGTAAAACCGGAGCAATATGAGGTAAATCACACACTTTGTCGCCACCATAATTATCATAAGGAAACTGGGGCTGACCCGGAACCTGCATATCGTCAACCACAAGAATAGCATTCGGGTAGTGTTCTTTGATGAAGGTCAATTCTTCGATTAAGGGCCAATCCTGCTCCCAATGCGCATCAATAAAGAAAACAGGGCGCTCACCTAAATCGAGATGAATTAAATCTTGCTTTAAAAAATCGAGGGTGTGTTTTTTGAAAAGTTTAACGTGTGGATAAGGCGCAAGGCGTTGTTTAGCCAAATCAAAAAAAGTATCGTTTATTTCGGTAGTAAAATGAGGCAAACCCGGGAATTGTAAGGCAATAAACTCGGATGAATGTCCCAAATACGTTCCCGTCTCAACAAAAGCAGTGGCTTTGTATTCGTTTAATAGGAGAGGTACAATGTTTTGATAATTGGGGTCGCCATGAAAAGCAGACTCAAAGGTAAATATCTCAAGTAGTTTACGACACACTGAGCATGTTGGATTTACGGAAATACAAACCCGAAGAACTCGTTCTGCAAACGCAATTTTGGAAGAGTTTTTTGTGAGATACAACGTAACTGCCAACGCATAATACGCACGCCAATCTGTTGCATGATGTTTGATGGCTGCTGTAAATAAGGCAATTGCTTGATCTGTATTCCCCAATTGTTTCGCTAGCAGACCTTTTAAGGCAACCAAGTGATGGTCAGAGTCAGAAATTTCAGCTAGAGCGTTAATTTTTTCCTCTTTTGAGAGTTGATTGATTTTCTTTTCGAAATCAAAAAACTCGGATTCAGGGGCATTTTTTACATCAAAATGTGTAAAAGCATACACGAGCTCTTCAAAAATGGACTTCATGACATTCCTATTTTGTACAAAGTGGTCTGTTCTGCATGGCTTTTAAACAAAAGTAGTGCCAAAGAGCGAAGGAAAGCCTTGTTTAACGATGTTTAGTTGGAGATGCTAGTTGAAAAAAAGTTCAGAATGGTTTTTACATAGATTAGGTTATTTGCAGTTAACAACGCAAAAACAAACAAGTAGGCAAGTTGCAGAGCGAAAAGTTGAATGATTGTGTAAGCGATAAAATAAAATCGTGTCTTATTGATTTTAATAGGTTGAGCCTGTATTTTTGCGTTCCTTTTTTCATGAGCCCTGGTGGTGAAATTGGTAGACACGCCATCTTGAGGGGGTGGTGCTGGAAACGGCATGCTGGTTCGAGTCCAGTCCAGGGCACCCAAGACAAAGCCTAAGTGAATATTTAATAATCGCTTAGGCTTTTTTGTTTTTTCTCTGCTAAAGGTTTTGCTAAAGGTTTTGGGCGTGTAAAAAAATGAGAGTGTTTTTCAGGTTGATTTCTACTAAAGGCAACAATTTCAAAATCAAATTTTTATTTATGTAACAAAATGACAATTTGTTAATTGATATAGGTCAGAGAA
>CAZIQX010000007.1:29254-33515 GCA_964541325.1 uncultured Chitinophagales bacterium
AGAGAATTGCTCTCATATTAATATTTAAAAAATTAAGTTTTGTAATAAGTGTTATTTTAGTCTTCATCGAGCGTTTTTTTTTCTGTGTTAGAAAAATCGGCAAATTTCAAAAATTTCCATTTATTATCGTTTACAAACTTTTTGTAGTTGTTTAATATTTCTGAGGTGATATTGTCCTCAGTTGATTCATTTAGAAAATTATCCAAAAAAGAATTAAAAGAATTTTTAATCATATCCTTTTTTGCCTTTAAACTCTCTTCAGCGTTTTTCATGTATTTTTTGGATTCAAAATCCTTTTCAGACATGATGTATTTTAAATGAGTTTCTACTTTTGGTATTAATTTTTCATTAATAGTTTGGTAGAGTTTAGGGTGGATGCTTAAAAAAGATCCAATATATTGAGTTGCTAATTGGATAATAATTAACTTTCTTACGTTTAATTCATCTTTGTTCAACTCAAGATTCTCTAATTCGGAAATAAGTTTTTTGATTATATGTTTAGCAGTATCATTTGCATGAATTTTGACAAGGTTATTCATTAATAAATCACTAGCGGTATTTAAATGTCGAATGCCATTTGTTTCCCATCTATAAACTGTCGAACGTGATGTGCCTGTTATTGTAGCAAGTTCATCTTGACTCCATTTAAAATCTGTTCGAATAGTTTTAATCTTTATAGCTTCTATTTCTTCGAATAATAGTAGCTCTTCTGAAAATTGATTAATGAGTTCTTTCATATTAATGATTATCTTCAAGTTTTTGAGAGCGATGTTGCCGCATCGCTCTCTGATTTATGTTTCTATTTATTAAGGCACACCGTGATTTCACAGTGTGCTTTTATTTTTTGGGGAGGTACTCTTTGATTACTTCGATGAACTTTTCACCAACAGTTATCCAAAAGTTGAGATCATTAAAGGGTGACATAATTTATTTTCCTTTTTTTAAGAATTTTACTATTTCAATTGCTAGCTGACCTACAGCTAATGCGATTCCTGTCCATAGTGGCATTGTTACCTCCTTCCTAGTATGAGGGTAAGTATGATAAAAGGTATACTCAACATTGGTCTTGGTATGACCGATGGAGTTGCTATTGTTTTTGAATGTAAGAGATTCATTTTTACTTAATTTTAAGTTTCTGAGATACGAGATTTTCGTGTTCAGACAAAAGATAAGACGTGTTATTTAATTGATTCAGAAAAAAGCATAAAAAGGGCATCATTTGGATCATAAATCGAATATGCTTTATTTGACACAATTGTATTTGATAGATTACGATATCATCCTAACTCACTAATAGATTTCTAAATAGGCAGATTTATAATTTTCACAATCTTGCTCGGTTCATGGCATCTGATCCAAGTCACATTAAACTACTAAACCCGGCGAACCTCAATACTACTCATTTGGAAAAGATTAATCACAGATTTAGGATTATACACTGTATAATTTTAACTCAAATCAAAGAACAGATACTGTTGGTTTGAAATACCCAAATTTCATTTGCATATAAGATATATATGGAAATGCTTGGGAGGCTGTAAATGATAGGTATGCATGAACTACTTACTATATGATTAGTCCTTATGTTGACCCTTAAAGCCCTGTATCAGGTATTGGAAAATTTTTAGAGGCGGAGATTATTCTAGCGGTGTGACAACAGTTCGGTCGGTTTTTAGAAAAAGTTTTGATCTTGATGAATCAAACTCAATTAGTGGCTTTCATTTAGTTAAGATTCAATAAGTCCAATCAAACAAATATGTACTCACACCAAAGTCCTTTCCAGTCTATCTTTCCATTTCTTCCAATCGGGCATTATGCTTTCTTGAAGCTCAAAAAATGCTCTTGTGTGATTGTGATGAATTAAGTGACAAAGCTCGTGGATTATTACATATTCAATACAACCTTTTGGAGCTTTCACTAATTCTGGATTTAAAATCACCTTTCCATTAGGTGTACAACTACCCCATCGCGTTGGCATTAATCTAACTTGTAGTTCTGGTTTGCTAATGTTAAAGCGAGTGAATTTAGAAAGTGAGTTTTCAAGTAAATCCTCAAAAATATTGATCGCTTTTTCACGGTACCAGTCATTAAGAAGCTTTTGAGCTGACGTATTCTCTTTCGTTAATATGATGAGTCTTCCACGTAGGAGCTTTACCTCATTAATCAAAGCGCCTTCAATTCTAAGTTTATATTGTCTTCCTAAGTAGAGATGCGTTTCTCCACTGATATACTTACGCGGCGGAGTTAGGGGGTGGTAGGATAAAAAGTCTTGTTGCTGTTTTAAAATCCAGGGGGCTTTGCTTTTAAGCTTGTTAATGATTTCATCATTTGATGCTCCTAAAGGAGCAATAACTTTTACTGAACAATCTGGATGAACCTGAATACCAAGTGATTTGCGATCTTGACGGAAAAGTTCAAATTCAATCGTTTTTGAACCAAACGAAAGGTTTTTTATTGTCTTTTCAGACATATTTAATTTTCGCAATTTTTAAAGATTCTTCAACTAATTCATCTATCAAGTCAAACTGTAGCTCAAGATCATATTGAGTTTTTAAATCAAATAAGTAATCATCGATATCAATTCTGATTTTTCCCTCTATGTCAGTTTTATTGATCCAATCAATTATTGGTTTGCCGTTTTCAAATACACCTAGTTTTATTATGCCATCTATGTTTTCGGCAATTTTTGCAGGCAGGTTGGCATATTCATTTTCAAAGCTCATTTTGCCTTTAAAAACCTCATTCACGAGATTGTAAATAGCTATTCCAGTGTCATTTCCAATCAAATTACCAGGAATATTTTCTTGTTGACCATTATGAAATTGGTTTTCATACTCACGAGCTTTTTTCAGATAATCAGCTTCTGAGATACGATGTTGGTGATAGTCGGCAATAGTATCTCTAATCAAGCGAGAAAGCTTTTTGTAGTAGATTGGATCTTCATCCATTTTAACATTTATTGCTTTAATTGTTCTACTTGCAATGTGATCGGCTTTCGCTGCTTTACTTGTAATTTTTTCTACTTCTTTATCTCGCTGTTCTTTATCAAAGATGTTAACCATTTCGGTAATACGTAGAATATCACCTTCTGTAGTTATATGTTTATCAATGAGTTTTTGAACCTGAGATTCATATTCTTTGTACTCTAAGTCATCAAAGTATCTTCTTTTAACGGAGATTCTTAACCCAAGAAAGAATTTAGCGTCTTTTTTGTAGGTAACAATTTGTTTTTCAGGAGTGTTGGTTATGAATTCAAAACTTGAAAGTGCAAGCTTTAACAAACGCGAAAAGGCTGATACTTTCTCATAAAATGTATGCCTAATGGCTTCATCTTGAAGAAGCTCTTCATAGGCTGGTTCATCGTACTTGTTTTTAATTTCTTTAAAAATATCCCAAACTTCAGAATGTGCTTGAGGCAATTTTTTTATCTCTTCAGTAATGTTTGTTAGCGTACCTTCTAAGTCAACAGTATCATATTTACCCGCTCCTGAGTAGGTGTCTAAAGCATTGTCTAAGTTTTCGAGGTTCCCGTAATAATCGATAATTAGGCCATGTTCTTTACCCGGGGCAAGACGATTTACACGAGCAATCGCTTGTAGAAGTGTATGGTCCTTTAACTGTCTTGTTAGGTACAGTACATAGTTGTTAGGCGCATCAAATCCGGTGAGTAGTTTATCTACAACAATAATGATTTCTGGATTGTCCTGCTTCTTAAACGAGTTTATGAGTGATTTCTCATAATTTTCTGGACTGCCGTATTTGTCCATCATGGCTTTCCAAAACTTAATAACCACGTCCTCGCTTTCTTCGAATGCATCGTTATAGTTTTCTCGCATATCAGGCGGTGAAATAAGCACTTCACATGAAACTTTCCCGATTTCTTTTAAAAACTCTCTATATCTAATAGCAGTTGTTTTATTAGGTGCAACGAGTTGACCTTTAGCATTTAAACTACCAAATGAAACGCCTTGAACGTTTTGCTCAAAATGGTCTGATATATCCCATGCTCTTGCATAAATAACTTCTTCAGCTTTGTTTAATTGATTGGTAGAGCTAAATTTTCTTTTAAGAGCAGCTTTTCCATAAGGGGTTAGTGGTTCAGATACACGATCGAAATAGTTGTCTAGTGGCTTATCATTTACTTCAATTAAGTTGTGGCGTCCTTCATATAACAAAGGTACTACGGCGCCATCATTTACAGCATCAGTAATGGAGTACACATCAATTAAACCACCAAATTTAAGAGCCGTACTTTTTTCCT
>CAZIQX010000007.1:33525-34600 GCA_964541325.1 uncultured Chitinophagales bacterium
AATAAAACAACCTTTAGGAAAGACCTTTTGCATTTTGATGTTAAACGTTCCGTATTGGCTTCTGTGTCCTTCATCAACTAAAATGAAAATTTCAGATGAGCCAAATACTGTTTTTGATTGATTTACAGCGGCTTCAAATTTATGTATCAAGGTAGTGATTACAGCATCACTGTTGCCCACTAAAAGACTTACTAAATGCTTGCCTGTTTGAGCGTTTTCAACAGGAATCTGGCACTTTTTAAATGTTTCTGTTATTTGATCGTCTAAATCAATGCGATCGGTTACCAGTATGATTTTCGGATTCTTAATGTTAGGGTGTGTGGCTATTAATTGAGCAAGCATTACCATGGTTAAGGACTTGCCACTTCCTTGTGTGTGCCAAATAACACCACCTTTACGAACGCCATCATTATTCGTAACTGAAATCTTATTCAAGGTGTTATGGACGGCAAAGTACTGCTGATACCGAGTGATTTTTTTTATACCCTCATCAAATACAATGAAGTTGAAAATGATATCAAGCAGGCGTTTAGGCTCACATAAGCTAAATAATAACTTGTCTTGCTCTGTTACCGTTTGTTGTTCCTGTTCAAGCCTTTGGAAATAGTGCCAAACATTTTTATAGCGCTCTTCAAATAACGTTGTTCTTTCAGTTGCCGGTAAAGGAGTATTCTTGAGATGCTGAATGCTCTCTAGCCAAGTGCTTTCATCAATTTTTGTTTTAAATAGCTCCTTCCAATAACTCCAAAATTCCTTTTGTGTAGCAGTAGTGGCATATTTTGCTTCATTTGTTGCTAGACCAATTACAAGATGGGAATATTGATACAAAGCCCGAATGCCGTCATCATGCTGATTTCGCAAGTGTTGTTCAATAGCTTTGTCAATAGGGTCTTTTAATTGAGGACTCTTGCACTCAATAATTACAACAGGTATCCCATTTATAAATAGAACAATGTCTGGGCGATAGTGTTCATTACTGTTGGCCCTTAAAACACTAAACTCCTCTGTAATATGATATGTGTTATTCTCAGGGTTTTTCCAATCTATATATTGGAATGAAAAACTTTTTTTATCA
>CAZIQX010000008.1:0-307 GCA_964541325.1 uncultured Chitinophagales bacterium
TATTGAAAAAGAAACGGGGCACAATCTATACGGAAAATCCTTAGAAGAACTTAAAGCAATTGCTCATGAGCTAAAAATTCATGTGGACGACACCATGGGCGTTGGCAAAATCATCGATGAAATTTTTGGCGAATATGTTGAACACAAGCTCATTCAGCCTGTTTTCATTACCGATTATCCTATTGAAATGAGTCCACTTGCAAAAAAACACCGCGATAAACCTGGATTAGTTGAGCGTTTTGAAGGCATCTGTAATGGAAAAGAAATTTGTAATGCATTCTCAGAGCTAAACGACCCAATAGACCAA
>CAZIQX010000008.1:317-11164 GCA_964541325.1 uncultured Chitinophagales bacterium
CGGGATATGGGTGATGATGAAGCCATGACTGTTGATGAGGACTTCTTACGTGCATTGGAATATGGAATGCCACCAACTGCCGGCTTAGGAATTGGTATTGATCGTTTAACTATGATTATGACCAACTCTGAGTCTATTCGTGACGTGCTTTTCTTCCCACATATGCGTCCGGAATAAGTATTTGGAAGGCTGTCTTTGAAGCGATACCATCAACAAACTACCAACAAGGTTTCTTGATATGCAGGTTTGTCTAAATAAAAATTACAGATAAGTAGTGCACGCTCGAAATCGCACAAAACTTCAAAGACAGCATTTTATCCAATTGATTTACAATTGACATGTTTTCACCATTTACCCGATTTATTGCTACACGCTATTTTGGCACAAAACGCAAAGATGGAAAATTCTTGTCATTTATACGTTTAATGGCCATTGGTGGAATCGCTGTCGGGTCAGCCGGATTACTGATTGCTTTATCGGTAGTACACGGGTTTAAATCGGTAATTCACAATAAAATTATGGGATACGGCCCTGAGATTGTAATTCAGACTTTTTCTGATTACCCGATTTATCGAACGGATACACTATTAACCTATTTATCAAAAGAATTGGAAATTGCCTATGCGCAACCGGTAGTTGAAGCCCAAGTCATGATTCAAGTTGGTGAGCGAGTTGAAGGTGTTTATTTGAGAGGATTGGAATCAGAGGATAAAATCACCAAATTGACCGAATATCTTAGTAAAGGTAACTATTTAAACGAAGATGATGGTGTGATTCTAGGTGCCAAACTAGCCAAAAACCTCAATGCAGATACCTCTCTTCCGGCTTTTTTGTACAGCATCAACGGTGTTCCGAGTCGCTTAAATCCACCGGATATTCGTAGAGCGTTCATCAAAGGAGAGTATGAAATTGGAATTGACAAATTTGACGAAGCCATTGTTTTAGCTCCCATTAACTGGTCGAGGAGCTTATTAAACTATCAGGAACATCAATCGGATAAAATCTTCATTAAAACTAAGCCGGGAACAGACATTCTCAGATACAGCGCCCTATTAAATGAGAAACTCCCCTATCCTCTTCATACAGAAACGGTATTTGAGACCAACAGTTCAATTTTTGCATGGGTCAATTTGCAAGAACAAACGATTCCCTTGGTAATTGGCGTAATGATTATAGTGGCGGCTTTTAATTTAATTGGAACGGTATTAATGATGGTTTTAGAGCGTACTCGAGATATTGGCATTTTAAAAGCTATGGGTGCAACTAATCGAACCATACAATCAATTTACTTACTTCAAGGAAGTTTAATCGCACTAATCGGGTTAGTAATTGGTCTAAGCATTTCGTATTTATTTTTTTGGTTACAATCTACTTATCAAATTATACCATTACCTCAAGAAAATTATTATATGTCAACGGCACCTGTAGAGCCTCATGTAAGTGATGCTATTTTAGTGAGTGGAATTACATTTACACTTGCATGGCTTGCAGCTTATTTACCTTCAAAAGTAGCATCCCAAATTAATCCATTAAAAGTAATTGCATTTGGAAAAGGGTAACTTATTATGATGAATTCATTGCTATTAATTAAGCACATTACCGTTAGAATCCTACTTGTAAGTCTGTTTTTTTCAGCTTGTAGTACAATAAGAGTTCCATACGAGGGTAGTATTCCTCTATCCGACAGAAACACGTTAAATGAACGAATTAAAGTAAAAAAATTAGATATTTACTTAAAAGATGGACGTATATTAAAAGACAGAGTGACCCGAATTCGAGATAATGGAATTATTTATGAAGAGAATGGAGACTATCTGGAACTTAAATACGAGTACATCAACGAAATTCACATTAAACCACAAATTTCAAGTATGTTTTATGTTGGTTTGGGTCTTTTCGGATTGGGAACCTACTTTTTGGTATCAGGATTATCTGCTGGAGAAAACCAAACGGGTGACAGCGCTGGAACCTTGACAGTACCTTTATTGGTCTATACAGGCGCCGGTTATTTATTTTACAAAGGCGTTGAAACAGAAAAAACCATTTTGGAAATCAAATAGACGATTTCAAGCTATCTTGTTTTAGTTATTTTGATTGATTTTTTTTCAGTTTTAAGTTAGGATTTTATTAGTAGCTCAACATTAATTATTAGTTTGGGCTACTTTTGCAGAAAGTTTACCACAGATACAGATGCGTCGATTTTTTTTACTGCTCACGTTAAGTTTGTCGTTGTTTTCTAGCGTTTCGGCGCAGCAATATCTCGACTCACTTCGAAGTCAAATAGCTAATCAAAGGATTGAATCTGAAGCTTTTGTAAATGACTTATTAAAACTTTCTATTGAGTTGGTTTATGTTAACCCCAAAGAATCGTTTACACAGGTTCAACGTGCATTGGAAATGGCATCTAGATTGGGGTATAAAAAAGGTATCGCCGAGAGTTATCGGATTATTGGAAGTATATATTCAACAGAGGAGAATTATATTTCAAGTGCTGATTTCATTCAACGTTCGTTGGCTATTTCGGAAGAATTAAAGGATAGTGTAGGTATCGCTAATTGTTATATCTCACTGGGACACACCTTTCGCAGGCAAGGAAACAGACAGCAAGAACTGTATTACCACCGTTTATCGTATCAGTTTTTTTCGCGTAATAAAATTTTAGAACGAACCGCAGTTTCAGCCCATAATTTGGGCGAATCCTTTTTGAATGCCGGCATTTTAGATAGTGCACTGATTTTGACGAATCAAGCTATCGAGTTGAATCAACAGATAAAGAAAATGTCGGTTCTCTCCTCTTCCTACAACGCATTGGGCAAAATTCAATTAGCAAAAATGAATACCAATCAAGCCAAAATGGCTTTCGAAACTGTATTACGCTTAAGCGAAACACTAGGAGCAAATTCACAAAAATTAGCTCAAATTGAATCCTATTATTATTTGAGTCAGATTGCTGTATTGGAACAAAAACCGGCTAATCAATTACGCTATTTGCAACAGGCTGCATCCATAAATCGAAATTTCAATTTTTCACAATACACCAGAATGATTTATGAAGAGTTGATTAATTACCATATACAGCAAAATAAATTTTCAGAGGCCACCCGATTATTTCAGGAGTCGAATCGCATTTTAGACTCCATTCAAACTAAACAACAAATTGACCGTTCGGAACTCATGCAAAGTGCTTTTAAGGTGTACCGCTTAGAAGAACAAACGAAATTGCTCAATGAGACCACAGAACTTCAAGAAACCATCATTAAACAGCAGAAATTTTTGATTTATTTATCTGTTGTATTAGTGATTATCATGCTATCTGCATTGCTTTATATTCAACGAATTAATAAACAACTCAAGCAATCAAATGTGGAACTCGAAGCTCAAAAGAATATCATTGAGCAACAAAAAGCTGATTTATATGAATTGAATTACACTAAGGATAAGTTTTTTAGCATTGTTGCTCACGATTTGAGGGGACCTTTAGGTGCTTTAAGTCAAATTGCAGAAATGTATTTCTCAAACTCTTCATCATTCACAGATAAAGAAAAAACGGATATTCAACGATCTTTTTTGAGCTCACTTAAAGCGAGTAATCGCTTAGTTGAGAATTTGATTGGATGGGCATCGGTTCAAATGAAAAAAGAAAAACCTAATCCAACTAACTTGCACTTAAATTCATCAATAGCTTTAATTAGTGAAGCTTATGAACACATATCTAAGGACAAATCAATAGAAATAAATAATACTGTTCCTGATGATATTTTTATTTTTGCTGATGAAAACCACGTTCAGTTGATTTTGCGAAATCTAGTTGGAAATGCCATTAAATTCTCGAAAACGAACTCGCAGATTAGTATTTCAGCTACAAGTCACGAAAACAATGTACTGATTGAAGTGAAAGATTCAGGAGTTGGCATTTCTCCGGAACTCCTAAAATCACTTTTTTCGATTGAAAAACAAACGACCACCAAAGGCACAAAAGGCGAAAAAGGTTCCGGTTTAGGCCTTATTCTAGTTAAAGAATACACCGAGTTAAACAAAGGTTCGATTCGTATTGAATCGACACCAGGCGAAGGCACAAGCTTTTTTATCGAGCTTCCGCAGGGTTAAATAAATTATCCTGATATTCATAATGAATCCTGAGCTAAAAAATCAATCTTCTATCAAAGAAGATGTTTTTAAATGGATTCGTGAAAATCCAATTAACTCATCAAGTGGGCATTAATAAAGTTAATTACTCCGATTTCCTTTAGGGGTAGAAAATAAAAAAGCCCCGATGATTCACCGAGGCTTTAACTTTAAAAATAAATCTATTCGCTTAGAAGTACGATTTCACGTATTCACGACGCATTAAAGCGATAGCAGAAATAGAAATTCCTTTGGGGCAAACGGCTTCACATTCACCATGGTTCGAACAATCACCAAATCCTTCGGCTTCCATTTGTCCAACCATAGCCTGAACACGGCGTTTACGCTCAGGATCTCCTTGTGGTAACAATGCTAATTGAGATAACTTAGCTCCTGTAAATAATGATGCTGAAGCATTCGGACAAGCAGCCACACACGCTCCACAACCAATACAAGTAGCGTAATCAAACGCTTGATCAGCTAAATCTTTACCAATTGGAATGGCATTGGCATCAGGTGCGGCACCTGTATTTACGGAAATAAATCCACCTGCTGAAATAATGCGATCGAAGGCACTTCTATCAACTACTAAATCTTTAATGATTGGAAATGCACTTGCTCTCCATGGTTCAATTGTGATGGTATCACCATCGTTAAAATGGCGCATATGCAACTGACAAACAGCAGTATTTGCTTGTGGGCCGTGGGCAATACCATTTACAACTAATGAACAGGAACCACAAATGCCTTCGCGGCAATCATGTTCGAACTCAACCGGACGCTCACCTTTTTTGATGAGATCTTCGTTGAGCACATCGAGCATTTCCAGAAATGAAGCATGGGTAGAAATGGCTACTTCGTAGTTTTTAAGCTCCCCTTTTACTTTGGGACCTTCCTGACGCCATACTTTAAGTTTTAAACGAATTGTTTCTTTACTCATAGTTCAGAACCTTATTTGTAGCTTCTTTGAGAAAGCTTCACGTTTTCAAAATTCAAGTTTTCTTTATGCAAGGTGTATTCTTTGCCTTCACCTGCATATTCCCAAGCTGCTACATACGCAAAATCATCATCATTACGTAGAGCTTCACCTTCGGGAGTTTGATATTCTTCGCGGAAGTGTCCACCGCAAGACTCGTTTCTGTGCCAAGCATCAACAGCCATTAACTCAGCTAAATCGATGAAATCGGCAACTCGTCCGGCAAATTCTAAATACTTATTATAGGTATTTTTTTCGCCCGTCAACTTTAGATTTGTCCAAAATTCTTCTTTAATGCCACGAATTTTTGCGATTGCTTCTTCCAAGCCTTCTTTTGTTCTCGACATACCAATGTTATCCCAAACAATAGCACCCAATTCACGATGGAATTCAAGCGTTGTTTTAGTTCCGTTGATGTTAAGCAATTTATGAAGACGTTCTTCTGCTTCAACCGCAGAAGCTTTAAACGCATCATGATCCGTTGAAACGGCAGGAACAGCATTGTTTGCGAGATAATCACCTAAAGTGTAAGGAATCACAAAATATCCATCGGCTAAGCCTTGCATAAGTGCGGATGCTCCCAATCGGTTAGCGCCGTGATCAGAGAAATTAGCCTCACCAAGTGCAAAACAGCCGGGAACAGTTGTCATTAAATTATAATCAACCCAAAGCCCACCCATTGTGTAGTGCACAGCCGGATAAATCATCATTGGAGTTTCGTAAGGGTTATCTCCTGTGATTCGCTCGTACATTTCAAATAAGTTTCCGTAACGGTCTTCAATCGTTTTTTTACCTAAACGATTAATGGAATCTGCAAAATCTAAATAGACAGCTTTACCTGTTGCTCCAACGCCTTTTCCGTCATCACACATATATTTAGCATTACGTGAGGCCACATCACGAGGAACTAAGTTTCCAAAACTTGGATATTTACGCTCTAAGAAATAATCGCGTTCACTTTCCGGAATATCTTTTGCTTTACGAGTTTCTCCTGCTTTTTTAGGCACCCAAACGCGTCCATCGTTACGTAACGATTCCGACATTAATGTTAATTTGGATTGATAATCACCGGATTGTGGAATACAAGTTGGGTGAATTTGAACATAACAGGGATTTCCAAATAATGCTCCTTTACGGTGAGCTCTCCAAGCAGCGGTTACGTTTGAGTTTTTTGCGTTAGTAGATAAATAATACACGTTACCATATCCACCTGTACACAATAAAATAGCAGAACCGGCATATTTTTCAATGGCGCCTGTTTCCAAATTTCTAGCTACAACACCACGAGCAACGCCATCAACCGTAACAAGTTCGAGCATTTCGCGGCGAGTGAGCAATTCGATTTTACCGGCATCAACCATGCGCATCATAGCTGAATAAGCGCCTAATAATAGCTGTTGTCCGGTTTGACCTTTAGCATAAAATGTGCGTGACACCTGCGCTCCACCAAATGAACGGTTAGATAGCACTCCACCATATTCACGACCAAACGGAACACCTTGTGCAACAGCCTGATCAATGATATTAACAGATTCTTCTGCTAATCGATGTACGTTTGCTTCACGTGCACGATAGTCGCCACCTTTAATCGTATCATAGAACAAGCGATATACAGTGTCGCCATCATTCTGATAATTTTTTGCAGCGTTTATTCCACCCTGTGCAGCAATAGAGTGCGCACGACGTGGCGAATCGTGTATCGTTAATGCTTTAACGTTGTACCCAAGTTCTGCTAATGTTGCCGCTGCTGAAGCTCCAGCCAAACCAGTTCCTACAACAATTATTGTATGTTTGCGCTTATTTGCCGGAGATACAAGCTTTACATTTTGTTTGTGGTTTTTCCACTTCGACTCTAAAGGTCCGGCAGGAACTTTTGCATCAAGTCGGCTGGAATTTTCGATTGTTTTGAAATTGATATTCATACAAGACACTCCGACTTATAAAGATGAAAAATAGATGTACAAAGGAATGGACAAGAATCCAACTGCTACCAAAGCTGCTAACAACCCTGCAATCGTATAAATAACAGGAGAATATTTAGGTTTCATAGCACCTAATGACTGTAAAGCAGACCAAACACCGTGGCGCAAATGCAACCCTAAAAATAACATGATTGCGGTGTAAGCAAATGCTGCAATAGGATTTGAAAATGCATCCCAAACGATTTGATGAAGATCACGAATTTGTCCGTCAATACCCTTTATGGCTGTCATTGGAATTTCAGTTAGATGCACATTGAACTTGAAGGTTGCCACATGCATCACTAAAAACACCAATAAAAGTGAGCCGGATATAATCATCGAACGGCTTGCCAAACTCTGTTTACTTTTTGCACCGGCTGATTGATAAAATTTATACGCTTCTGGACGAGCTTTTCGTTTGCCCAACCATACCTGAACACCCGAAACTACGTGCATTAATAAAAAGATGATTAGAGAGGCTTCAGCAACATACAACAACACTCCGGTAGATTCCAGAAAGTGAGCATATTTATTAAATGCAGTGCCATCTTTTGAGAATAATGAGAGATTACCAATCAAGTGAACAATTACAAATAACACCCACACGATACCAGTAAAACCACTGATAAGCTTTCGAAGGATGCCCGTCATGCCACTTTTGGATTTTGCGTTTGCAGGATTACTCATACAAAGACGATGCTTAAATTTAAAATTCTATTCATTTGTGACTAAAACAGGTCTTTTAACCTTTTTTAGCCGTGCGAAATTAAGCAAAAATGAGTTTGATTGCTGATAAATCGTGCTTATTCACACTATTTGTATTTGTTCTATGTAACAAAGGTCACACAGTTTTAGTTTCATTTTTTTTTGAAAGATGAATACATCACATAAAAAAAGCGTCTTTAATCAAAATTAAAGACGCTTTCTAACTCATTTAAAATTAAATCAATCGCTACTTAACTACAATATTAACAATTCGTTTGGGCACAAAAACTTCTTTAACAATCGTTGCGCCTTCTACATATTTGGCAACACCTTCTAAAGCTTTTGCTGCAGAAAGTACTTTGTCTTTATTCTCTGCATCGGCCATGGCGATTTTTAATTCACCGCGAAGTTTTCCATTCACTTGAATACCGTATGTGAAGTCATCATCCACTAAGTATTGTGCATCATATTGTGGCCATGCAGTGTAGGACAATTCTTCTTGTTGACCCATCAACGCCCAAACCTCTTCGGCAAGATGTGGTGCAAACGGATTCAGTAATTGAGCAAAGCTTTTCATGATAGAAAGTGGTTTTACTTCCCATTTTGAAGCATCGTTCACAAAAACCATCATTGCCGAAATTGCGGTGTTAAACTTAAAGTCGTTAATGTCTTCAGTTACTTTTTTAATAACCGTATGCAAGGCTTTGAGTTGCTCTTTTGTAGGCTCAGCTTCTTTGATGCTTGAGTCTAATTGGGATGTTTCCACTTCGTCGTTTACATACAAACGATAAGCCCGTTTTAGAAAGCGATACACTCCTTCCACTCCACGCATCGACCAAGGCTTAACTTGTTCCAATGGCCCCATAAACATTTCATATAATCTCAGGGAATCTGCGCCATATTGACCGATTACATCATCAGGATTAATCACATTCCCGCGAGATTTCGACATTTTATGCGATTTGGCTTCTACAGCAATCTGCGTTCCTTTGATGTAGAACGTATCTCCTTTTTTTTCAACTTCATCTTCAGAAAGCTTTTTGGTTGTTAAGCCCTCTGTTGATTCTAAACTTTTTGCTGAAACGAACTCACCACCTTTATTTTGAAAAGCGGTGTATTCCATTTCACCCAAAATCATACCTTGATTGATCAGCTTTTGGAAAGGCTCATTGGTTGATACGATTCCGGCATCAAATAGCACTTTGTGCCAAAAACGAGCATATAATAAGTGAAGAACCGCATGTTCAGCCCCACCCACGTACAAATCAACCGGCATCCAGTATTTTTCCAATTCAGGATCTACAGGGCCGCCGTTATAATTTGGAGAGATATAACGTAAATAATACCAACAACTTCCGGCCCATTGTGGCATCGTATTGGTTTCGCGTAAACCTTCTTTTCCCGTTTCAGGGTCGGTTACTTTTAACCAATCTTCGGCTTTGGCTAAAGGTGGTTCACCATTTCCAGTTGGTTCGTAAGATTCTACCTGTGGTAGTGTTATCGGTAAATATTCTTCTGGAAGTGCTTTGGGCGCTCCATCCACATGGATAATTGGAAACGGTTCACCCCAATAACGTTGACGAGAAAATAACCAATCTCGCAAACGATAATTCACGCTTTTTTGACCTAAGCCTTTGCTTTCGAGCCAATCAATAATTTTTTCTTTGGCTTCAGGGACTTTCAAGCCATTTAAACTGATTTCACCATTTGCTGAATTTACAGCGACCCCATGTTGATTATCCGTATAAGCGGCTTCAACAACATTTCCACCGGAAACCACTTCTACGATTTCTAAACCGAACTTTTTAGCGAATTCCCAGTCGCGTTCATCGTGACCCGGAACAGCCATAATCGCACCTGTTCCATAACCCATCAAAACGTAATCAGCAATCCAAATTGGGATGTGTTTACCGTTTACTGGATTTACAGCATATGCGCCGGTAAACACTCCGGTTTTGTTTTTGGCTAATTCAGTTCGATCTAAATCGGATTTTGTGGCGGCTTCGTCTTTGTAGATGTTTACGGCAGCTTTGTTTTCATCAGTTGTGATAACATCCACTAAAGGATGTTCAGGTGATAAAACCATATACGTTGCACCGAATAACGTATCAGGACGTGTAGTAAAAACACGAATTTTAGCGTTGTGATGAGCTAAACTGAAATCCACTTCAGCACCAATCGACTTTCCAATCCAATTGCGCTGCATTTCTTTGATGGATTCAGGCCAATCTAAAGGCTCCAAATCTTGCAATAATCGCTCGGCATACGCTGTGATTTTGAGCATCCATTGACGCATAGGCTTTCTTATTACCGGAAATCCGCCTACTTCTGATTTCCCGTCAATGACTTCTTCGTTGGCTAAAACAGTTCCCAAAGCAGGACACCAATTCACCGGAGCAAATGATTCATAAGCTAAACCACGCTTGTGAAGCTGTAAAAATATCCATTGAGTCCACTTGAAATAATCAGGATCAGTGGTATTTACTTCTCTATCCCAATCATATGAAAACCCTATGGCCTGCAACTGCTTACGAAAGCGTTCTATATTCTTTTTAGTTGTTTCTGCGGGATGAGTTCCGGTTTTAATAGCATACTGTTCAGCAGGTAAACCGAAAGCATCCCAACCGATTGGATGTAACACATTAAAGCCATTCATTCGCTTAAATCGAGCAATAATATCTGTTGCTGTGTACCCTTCTGGATGTCCCACATGCAAACCTGCTCCAGATGGATAAGGAAACATATCGAGTACATAATATTTGGGCTTACTGCGATCGGATTCGTCTGTTTTAAAGGTCTTGTTTTTTACCCAATATTCTTGCCACTTAGGCTCAATCTGAGAAGGATTGTAAGTACTCATGGTTTCAATGCATTCAATTATTTTTGATGTAAACGGGGCGAAATATACGGTTTTCGGTTCTGCTTTTTTGGAAAAACCCAATCAGAATCTTGTAGGATTTGCTTTTTTTGCATGGCAAATCATACCTAATCAGAATTCAGCGCTTAACTATTCATCCTAGCTGCTTTATCTGTTGAATGAACAGAACATTTACCATTGCTATGGCTTATCCGCATCAACT
>CAZIQX010000008.1:11174-14305 GCA_964541325.1 uncultured Chitinophagales bacterium
CTATGAGATCTGATAAAATCCAGATCAGTTATGATTATTCTACTAGAATAGCTGACAGTTATTTCAAACAATCCATTCAGAAAAATTGGTCTTATTAGCAACAAATTACCAAGCGGATTATTCACTCTAACCAATCATCACTCAACAAAATTGAATCTATGCGTTAAAATCGTGTATTATTTAATCATTATTGAGGTTCAACTAAAGCACAATCATGGAACGATATATTCAGATGTTCGAAAAAAACAAACGTTGGGTTGAAGAACGAAAAGCTTCAAACGCGGATTTCTTTAAGCAACTTGCCGAAGGGCAAAATCCGGAATTTTTATATATAGGTTGCAGCGATAGCCGGGTTACAGCCGAAGAAATGACAGGAGCGCATCCCGGACAAATGTTTGTGCATCGTAATATTGCAAATGTTATCAGTAACAATGACTTAAGCTCAATGAGTGTAATTGAATATGCTGTGAGTTTTTTGAAAGTGCGTCACATTATTGTTTGCGGACACTATTATTGCGGCGGGGTTAAATCGGCCATGGAAAACAAAGATTATGGCATTTTGAATCCTTGGCTTCGGAATATTCGAGATGTGTACCGATTGCATCAAAAAGAATTGGACGCTATAACCGACTTAGACGAACGTTATCGTCGATTAGTTGAAGTTAATGTTTTGGAGCAATGCATCAACGTAACCAAAACGGCAGCTGTGCAAAAACGATTTTTAGCCGATGGCTTTCCAATGGTCCACGGTTGGGTTTTTGATGTAAAATCCGGTTTACTGATTGACTTGAATTTTAAGTTTGAAGAAAATCTGAAACATATACGTGAAATCTATGATTTAGGCACGGTTGCATCATAAAACAAGCCGATTTTCCCATCCATGGTTTAAAAAACTGACCACCTATACTCTTGAAAGACACCATTAACCTTTTGTTTGAATAGTTAATTAAGCCATTGTCCTTCCCTTACTTATCCATCATTAAAAGTGGAAATCTCCCAAGAATTCAGATTTCCTTTGTACCTTCACAGTCCCAAATTTTAGGAAATGAAGTCGTATGAAAACACTGGGAAACAGCATTCTTTTACTTGTTATTTTACTGGTTGGTGTAATCGGAATAGGGTATTATTGGACATTTTCGCGTCCCATTCCCGACCCAAACTCATCCTATAAAATTAAAGGCTTACAAGATTCTGTTTTTGTTTACTGGGATGATTTTCACGTTCCACACATTGAAGCAAAACACGAAGCGGATTTATACTACACCATTGGGTTTATTCATGCACAGGAACGGCTTTGGCAGATGACCATCGTGCAATTAGCCGCAGAAGGTCGTTTTTCAGAGTTCTTCGGAGAAACGGTTGTCGATTATGATCGTTATCAACGAATGATTGGATTTTGGAGAATGGCCCAAAAAATTGAGACGGTATTAACTACTCGAGAAAAATCCATTTTAGATCAATACAGTAAAGGCGTGAACGATTGGGTAAATCAACATAAAAAAGCATTACCCATTGAATTTTCCATGGCACAAATGGAACCTATACCTTGGTCGAGTACGCATACCATTGCTCTCATTCGTTTATTAGGATGGGATTTGAATGTAAGTTGGTGGTCAGAATTAGCCTATGGTCGATTAGCATCAATATTGGACAAAGAAGAATTTGAGGATTTGATTCCGGCGTGGAGCGACTCTCAACCACACAGCATCAGTGTTGAAGAATGGAAAAAAACGGGTGACTATCTTGGGAGTTTGTTAGATATGGAATCAGGAATTCGAAACATAACCGGCTCCAAAGGATCTCACATTGGTAGTAATGCGTGGGTTGTAGATGGAAAAAAAACCAAAACCGGATATCCTCTCCTGGCAGGTGACCCGCACTTGGGCTTCAATATCCCCGGAAAATGGTTTGAAATGCACCTTTCCCTGAATGGACGCGAACTTTCGGGAGCAACACATCCGGGAGCTCCTATCATCATATTAGGTCAAAATGATTTTCTCTCATGGTCATTAACCAATATCATGGCAGATGACACCGATTTTTATCTAGAAAAAATACATCCTCAAGATAGAGGACAATATCTTTCGCATTATGAAAACGGGAAACCTGTTTATAAGTCATTTGAATACGAACGCTCTTACATAAAACTTCCCAATGGTGAAGAACGCGTTTCAGAAATTCGATTTACGCAAAATGGCGTTGTTGTAAGTGATTTTATCAAAGGAGATCGACTACCCGACTCTCTACAAATTTCGATGCGTTGGACAGGCCATGAAATTTCGAACGAGCTTGGCATGATGCTAACCCTCAATTGGGCTGATTCCTTTGAAACGGTTAAACAAATCATTCCTGATTTTACTGTTCCAGGTCAAAATTTGATGTATGCTGATAAAACCGGAAATATTGCCTTGTTTTCAATGGCTCGATTACCCATTCGCAACCATAATCCGTTAACATTTGGTGAAGGCTGGAACCCTGAACATCGTTGGCAAGGTTGGATTCCTACTCAAGAAATGCCTAGAGTGATTAATCCCGAAAAAGGTTGGATTGCCAATGCCAACAACAAGCTTGTGAATAAAGATTATCCACACTATATAGCTACATTTTATGAGCCTGATTCTAGAATAAAGGCCATACAAAACGTATTAGAAAGTAAAACAGAATTTGAATCATCTGATTTTGAAGCTTTACAAAACAGCGTGTATTCAAATCATGCTAAAGAACTAACGGAGCGCATATTACCTGTCTTACAAGCTCAACAATCGGATGAAGCCATCAAAACGGCTTACACCTATTTGAGCAATTGGAATTTTGAGTATGATGTGAGCGCCACGGCAGCCTCCATTTTTGATATGTTCTTTGTGAAATTTTTCAAAAATACGATTGGCGACGAAATTGATAGCACTTTGTACGAACACTTAACCTGGCTTGAAAATATTCCAGTTCGAGTAATGCCAGCTCTTATGGATAACAATTCTTCTTTATTTGATGATGTTCAAACAGATTCAATTGAAACTCGCAACGAGATTATCATTCGATCCATGCAAGAAGCTATTGCTGAACTCAAAGAAACTTTAGGTGAAGAAACCTATGAATGGCGCTGGGAAAACTTGCACACTCTTACACTAGAA
>CAZIQX010000008.1:14315-23458 GCA_964541325.1 uncultured Chitinophagales bacterium
ACTAGAACCGTTTTTATTTGGCCTTGCTGCAAAATCTCCCGACGCTCCGGATGCTTTAAAACTCATTGTTAAAAACGTGCTCAATCGTGGGCCCTATGGCGTTCCCGGGCACGGAATGAGCGTCAATAACGCTCAATACAGTTGGCAGGAACCTTTTTCGATGGTCTTAGGTCCAAGTATTCGCAGAGTCGTTGATTTAAGTGATTTACGCCAAACCAAAAGTGTGATTCCGGGAGGACAATCTGGCATACCGATGTCCGATTATTATGATGACCAAATCGAACTTTGGTTGAGCAACGAGTACAAAGATTTGGTTCAATCGATGCCACTTATTAAGCAAAAAAACTATCCAACAATGACGCTTAGTCCTGTAAACAATAATTAAGGAATATTAATGACAGATTGGAATTTATTAGAACAGCGAGCATATACTCCTTATTCCCGTAAACCCGCTTATGCCTTATGTATAGATGAACAAAATGAAATCCATCCGGGTGTACGAATTGAAAACGCGGCCTTCCCTGAAACGATAAGTTCTATTCAAGCTGCTATTTACGGATGTATTGCTCATGCACGTACCCCCAAAAAACTTATACTACCTTTTATTCACACTGATGAAACGTTTCAACTCGAGTATTTAACCGAACAATACAACGTAACGGTTCAAATATCATCCGAGTTTCCTCGAAATCCGCTTGCAAATCCTTTTATTCATTTGCAGAAAGTTGGAATACAAGATTTGAAACAATTAATTCCAATCGCTCAAACAAAACACTCCCTATTTCCGGTTGCAGCACTTTTATTAACTGAATATGGTTTTGTTGCCGGTGTGAATATTGAAAATCAAGATTGGAGATTAGGATTATGTGCTGAGCGTGTTGCTATTAGCCGTGCAATTTCTAATGGTGCAAACGAATTACTTGATTTTCACGTTTTTGCTCCGAAAGCAGAATATTGTAGTCCGTGTGGCGGATGCAGGCAAGTTATAATGGAACATTTGCCTGAACAACGCATGTACATGTATCACAAAGACGAAACCCATTCTGAAATCATCGCTAAATATTTATTACCTCACTCCTTTTCTTTTAACGAATTAAAAAACAGATAATATGCCCAATCTCATCGTTGTTTTAGACCGATATCATCTTGAGCAACCCTTATTCATGAAATTATTCGGACAAAAAATTCGTAGAGTGAAATCGGGACGAATGCTCATTTTACACGCCGATAGCGCTTATACACAACGATTGATTGATTCGGGGATGGAAGCAGGAAAAGCCGTTGTTCGCTCAACTAAAGAACTTAGCCTTAAATTGGTAAACTTATTGGCCGAGCACGGTCATTCTGCTGCTGCTCTTCATGGATATCACAAACAGGCAATTGTACTAACTGAAACCAATGATTTAGTTATAGACCGCTCCTATTTTTTGCAACATCCCGAAACGGTGATTTCTGTTTGTTCCAATTTGGTCATGCAGGTTGATGAACAAAAAACCTTACCTGCTCCTTTGGCATTACTCGCTATCGAATTAAAACAGGCCTTGGATTTTGATGGTGTTTTGTGTTTTGCACAGTCCGAAGCCTTATCAACAAGCTTCAAAGAAAAGTCTCCAAGCGAAGTTGATATCCTAAACTGGGTGCCTGAAGAGCTTGTTTCAGCTCATGGACACATCAAAATGACAACAATCGCCGATTTTGATGAAAAAAATGTGTTTCAAGATAGTATTTTGCTCTAGCGCAAGTTAATCATAGTTTTTTAAGGACTTAACACACATTTTTGCACGTTTTTGCACACCTCCGAATATTAAATTTGCGAAAAAAACGCTTTTTTTATCAAAATAATGCACATTTGTACTTGATTCGTGCCTTTCTTCTAATTAGATTCGTTCCGCGTTGATTAAAAACAACACAAATTTTAACTTTAACCTAATTCTGGAGATACATATGAGTCGTTATGCACAACTAAAGAGCTTGGTTGACAGCATGGAAGGTGACTTCGAAAAATTCTACGACAAAGGTAATAAAACTGCTGGTACTCGCGTACGCAAAGGCTTGCAGGAATTAAAGACCTTAGCTCAAGAAATTCGTATCGAGATTCAAAACAGCAAAAACGCTGAATAATTCTCGACACCGTCCATTATGAAAGCCGACTCAACCAAGAGCGGCTTTTTTTGTTTTACTCCTTATTCCCGTCTTTTTATATGTTTATTCCATACCCTTATGGTAAATAAAGTATTCATTATTGATGATGAGCCCATCAACACGTTTATTGTAAAACAAATGGCTATGAAAGTGAGTATGGCCAAAGATTACGTGGTTTTTAATGATTCAGAAAGTGCATTGAACACGTTATTGGAAATGAACGAAGATGACTTTCCCGAATTAATTTTAGTTGATATCAATATGCCAGTTTGTGATGGTTGGGATATAGTTACTCAACTTGAAGAAAAACGTTCGCATCTACGCCCATTCATTATCTTTCTTACCTCTTCTATTGCACATGAAGACCGTGTTAGGGCAAAAAAATATCCTTCAATACAATCCTATTTAGTAAAACCTATATCTAGTAATGACTTACTAACTGTGTTGCAAGCGTACGAAAGCAGCCGCTGAAATTAAATGTATCGCTGCCGTTTCAGCCCTCAATCGCCATTCGCCTAACTGAACTAAAGCCACATTTTTTAATGTAGCAATCGAATGCACTTCTTCCTCTGTAAATCCGCCTTCGGGGCCAACTACTAACACACACCGTTTTTTTAAATCGGTCCATTGAACAGGGGTAAAATCCAATTTTTCATGAGCTAACCATATCGGATAATTGTCCTCAAACTGATGAAGAGTTTGGATAAGGTCAGACGATTCCACCAAGCGAGGAATACTTGCACGTTTCGACTGTTTCATTGCTGAAATGGCTATCATTTTCAATCGTTCTAGATTCAAATGTGCACGTTCGGTTCTTTGGGTATCAACAAAATGAATTTCTGCGACTCCAAGCTCAACCGATTTTTCAAGCAACCACTCAAGGCGATCTTTTTGTTTCAGTTTACCAATTACCAGAATCGGAAAGTCCTGGTAAGCTTCTTCATTTTGTTTTATTTGAGCGGTTATAGAGGCTGTTAGCGCGTTTTTTTGAATGGTTTGAATTGTGGCTCGATAAAAGTTGTGATTGGCGTCGCAAACCCAAATTTCATCTCCAATTTTTTTCCTCAACACTTTGGTGCAGTGTATGCTTTCTTGTCCCTCAATACTTAAATCAAATTCTCCAATTAACTCTTTTGGAGTGTAAAATAATTCGTCCGGTTTTTCCTTTGATGAGCTCATTGATGCTGAGGTATATGATAATCCCCCGGTTGAAATTCAACTTCACCGGTAATCAACATTTTTTTTACATAGGGTTTACACATACCACAACCGGAACAACATACTTTGTCTTCAATCAAGTGATCAATTAAAGCTACACCTCGTTGGTCGGCAATTTCTTTTATTTCCGCAAAGGTAATTCTTCTACACACACACTTAGTAACCATTCTCATAGTATAGTCTCTACTTGAAGTGCTTTCCTAATTTCAAATCCTGCCCTTGATAATTGCTTTTGAGAGATTGACCATAGATTGCGTCCGGCTTGAGCGCATTTTTCTCAAAAACCATTCGGAAAAAGGTTTGTCCATCTTCAACTAAAAAAGGTACATCATGAGAGCGTACTTCTAAAACTGCACGAGCACCTTTCCCATCATCAGTACAACCAAAGCCAGAATCAAAGAATCCGGCATAATGAGTTCTTAATTCACCGGAACCGGTATCGTAAGGAACCATTTCTGCAGCGTAATCAGCGGGAATCCGACAACGTTCTTTAGAAGCAAAAATGTAGAATGCTTCTGGTTCAAGGATAAAATAATCATCACTTTGAGCATAAATCGGATCCCAGAAATCCTGCACTTTGTAATGTCCGATTTTGTCTAAATCAATTAAATCGCGATGCTTTTTTGCTTTGTAACCCACAATTTGATGTTTTTCACCTTGCAGGGCAACGCTCATGAACAAGCCATTCCCAACTTTAACTTCATCCAAATGTAAGGGACTTCCATTTTCATGCAATAGCAACGGAAATTCAGCGTGGAGCGTTAAAATTTCTGAATCCAAAATGGTTGTATCGGTATTGCGAATTCGCAATTGATTCAACTTTTGTCCGGTTCGAACGCGTATCGGGAACGTTTTAGGAACCACTTCCAAGTAAAGCGGACCGGTATAACCCGACCGAATTTCCTCAAAACGATGAGAATGATCCGTTATCACACGAGTAAAGATATCGAGTCGACCGGTTGAGCTTTTGGGGTTTGCTTTGGCTGTAATACGAGAAAAATCCGCTAAATCACCTGTAATTTGCTTTAAACGGGCTAGATCAAGAGATTCTAATAAAGGTATGATGTAAATACAATTCGGTTCTAACACAGCACCGTCTTGAATAGAAAACGAATGTTGAGAAAGCAGCTTTAATTTGTCTGCCACAGACTCATTTTCAGGAAGAAACGAACACCGTACACGATAAGCGGTTGTTCCCAGACGTAAATCCAAAGAGTTGGGCTGCAATTGTTCTTGTGTAATCGGAAATTTTTCATCCGTTTTTATAACCTGATGTTTAATAAGCTCTTTAAGAACCTGAACCGGATAAATACCTCGTTGTGTTAACCAATCACTAATCATATAATAATAGGGTTTATTCCCGTGCTAAATCATTGATAAGTAGCCATTCCTGTTCGGTAACCGGAGTTATGTAAAGGCGATTTCGTTTAAATAACATCATTTCAGATAGAACCGGATGTTGCAGAAGCTGTTCACGCAGTACCGGTTTAGAAAACGTAGATTGATATTTTACATCAACCAAAAACCAACGTGGATTATCTAGAGTACTTTTAGGGTCGAAATAATCGTGGTCGGGATTAAATTGAGTGGGATCAGCGTACGCCTCCGAAGCAATTACAGCTGTACCAACAATAGACGGTGGAGTGGCGTTTGAGTGATAAAACAAAACTTTATCACCGGGTTTCATTTGATCCCGCATGAAATTTCTTGCTTCATAATTCCGAACCCCTTCCCACATCGTGGTTTGATTATTGGCACGTTTTAAATCTTCAATACTGAAAACATCAGGCTCCGACTTCATCAGCCAAAAGCGTGTATTCGACATGATCTTACGATACGTTCTTGTTTTTTACGTTCGCGAGAATCTACGCATTTAAACTACCCGATTCAAAAGTGTAAACGGTCTTAAACTGATGAAAAAACATGAAAAGAAATAAAATCAGGCAGTTATCTCATAAATATTTTTTATAAGACTCAAAATCGTGTAAGTCATTGAGACTTAAGAGATAATTCTCTTTAACCTGTTTTTAAAATTTTTCGCCTGTAAATTCTGAAAATGACATGGTTGCGTACATCCCCGTGCCAACATATTCCATGAGTTTTTTAAACAATTCAGGGCGTATAAATCCAGGCTGATAGGCTACCATATCCCCTTCATCATTCAAAAAGGTTAACGTTGGAGTTCCCTCCACTTTAAAGATGGCTGCTAATCGTTCTGTCGTCATGGCTACACCTTTATAAAAAAAAGTTTCATTCTGTTCCATATCCAATTTTGCCGGAACAAAATAATCGGTTATTAATTGCTGAATTTCAGGTTTGCTATACACTTCCAATTCCATTTTCCTGCAATAAGGGCAATGTTCTGCATGAAAAGCCAACATCACCATTTTTTTTTGGGATTGAGCTTTAGCAATTGCTTGGTCTAAAGGTATCCACTCAAATCCGGATTGTTCAGCAAATGCTTTTATTTGTGCGACACTCACATGTACATTCATCACACAAAAAAAAGACAAGAAAAACAGTTTATAGAAATAGTTCATAGACTCGACTAACGACCTATTAAGGTCTTTTATTTCTTATTTCGGCTGCGAAAATAACAGTTTATTCCTGATTTTCGGTAAAATGTGCTAGAATTTTAGCGGCAATCTTTTCTCCGACAACAGGTTGCAATTCATGTTTTGTAGCTGATTCTACTTGTTTTACCGAACCGAAATGTTTGATTAATTTTTCTGCTGTTGCTTTTCCGATTCCTGGTATTTCTTCCAATTCAGATAATAACGTTCGCTTACTTCTCTTTTCACGGTGAAACGTGATGGCGAACCTATGTGCCTCATCTCGTACTCGTTGTATGAGTTTGAGTCCGGACGAAGTTTTTGGCAACATTATGGATTCTGATTTTCCGGGAAAAAATACTTCTTCTAAACGTTTTGCTAAACCTATGATTGGAACCTGTCCGTAAAATCCGATGTCTTTTAACGCTTGAACAGCTGCGGATAGCTGACCTTTCCCACCATCCACAATAATTAAATCTGGTATGTGCTGCTTTTCTTGCATTACACGTGAATATCTGCGAGTTACGATTTCAGCCATAGATGCAAAATCGTTAGGTCCTTCCACCGTTTTTATGGTAAAGCGCTTGTACTCTGATTTTTTTGGAGCACCATCTACAAAACAGACCATGGAAGCAACGGCGTCAGTTCCTTGAAAATTTGAGTTATCAAAACATTCAATTCGTCGAGGTAAGCGATCGAGATACAAATCGCGTTGTAGGGCTTTAATGGAGTGAGGAATTCGTTCTGTTTCCTCCTTCATTTTTTCGAGCTTGTATTCGCCAACGGTATGCTTTGCATTGGTTTGAGTTAAACGTATCATCTGAGCTTTTTCACCAATTTTAGGCACTTGAATACTTACTTTTTTCCCTTTTTCAGCACATAAATAATCGAATAAAGCTTCATCATCTTCTAACTCTGTAGAGATTAAGATTTCATCGGGAATAATCGTCGCCGTTGTTCCGGTATAGTAGTCTTCCATGAAGGATTGCAACAATTCGGCTTCACTTAACCCTTCTATTTGTTTAATGAGACGTGAATGTTTACCCATCATTTTACCTTGACGAATTTTAAAAAGAACACCACAGGCCACATTTTCTTCAGCATCAGAATGGATGGCAAACACGTCGCGGTCAATCAAATCCGGTAAGACCATTTTCATTTTTTCGCTGTGCTTGAGTAGGCCTTGAATACCATCACGCAATTTCGCTGCTTGCTCAAAATGTAAAGCGTCCGAGGCGATTTGCATTTCTTCTTTTAGTTCTCGGATGAGTTCTTCAGTTCGTCCATTTAATAAACGGATAGCTCGATTGATAGCCGTTAGATAGGTTTCTGAGTCCCAATCACCTGAACATGCATTTAGATACTCGTTGAAACAACTATGCCACTTTGGCAAACCACGGCTTTGATCAATCATTTTTGGAGAACAGGCACAAGTACACAGATTAAAGGACTCTCGAATAACTTCTAACATACGCTTCATTAAACCAACGTTATCATAAGGACCATAATACTTACTGCCATTTTTGATAACTACGCGAGTTGGAAAAATACGTGGTCGCTCACCTGTAGTCACACAGATATAAGGATAAGATTTATCATCGCGATACATCACATTGTACTTTGGCCGAAACTTTTTGATTAACGTGTTTTCTAATATCAGAGCTTCGGCTTCAGAATCTGTAACAATAACTTCGATATCAGCGATTTTTGATACCAATGAACGAATACGACCATCGTGAGGACGTGATGACTGAAAATAACTTTTTACCCGATTTTTGAGTTTTTTGGCTTTACCAACATAAATCACCTCTCCTTCCGCATTTTTATGTTGATATACACCCGGAAGTTGTGGCAAATTTTCCACTTTTTCTTTGAGCGATAAGGAAATATCAGCGTAATCGAATTGATAGGAATCGTCGGTGTTTGTCATGCCAAAAAATACTAAGGTATGTTATGATGCCAAAAGAAAACTCTTGGATTCAATTCTATATGAAAACGATTGAAAAGTACGTTTCGGAAACTTCTATATTTCAACCATGCCAATCACTTTTGAGCAACTCCATCTTTTTTGTACCGGCTTGGGTAACGTGGAAGAAAGTTTTCCGTTCGATGAGGATACCCTCGTTCTAAAAGTCTATGGGAAAATATTTGCGATAATTGGGATTGATCCACCATTGAGCATCAATGTAAAGTGCGATCCGGAAAAAGCCCTGTTACTTCGCGATGAGTACGAATTTGTGCAACCTGGTTATCATATGAACAAAAAACACTGGAATACCATTATGGTTCAGGAAGCTCCTTTTCACTTATTGCAAGAATGGATAAAAGACTCCTATCATTTAATAGCAAGCAAACATAAACCTAAATTAACGTCGTGATTCAACTTACTCAAGAGCAACTTTCGATCATTCAACAATCGGTAAAACCGGGAGAGCGCTTCAAAATAACGGCATTTGCAGGAACGGGAAAAACCTCAACCTTAATTGCATATGCCCGAATTCGCCCCGATTTACGCTTTTTATATTTGGCATTTAATAAAAACATGCAAAGTCAGGCGGCCAAACGATTCCCAAAAAATGTTAGTTGCAAAACGATTCATAGTTTAGCCTGGCAGACATATGGGCGAAAGTATCATGAGAAAATTGGATCGGTTCGACCCTATCACATTCAGGATGTAGTTGACACGCCGAATTTAATGGAAGCTCGATACATCTTGGAAACATTGCATAATTTTATGCACTCTAAAGACGAAAGTATTCATAAAAAGCATATTCCCTACATCACAAAACCCAAAATGGATTATGCCGACGCTGCTAGTTATTGTTGGAATGTGATGTGCGACCCGAACGATTCGAGAATTCCCATGGAGCATGATGGTTATCTCAAATTATTTCAATTGGATGCTCAACAACTCCCCTACGATTTCATTTTATTGGATGAAGCGCAAGATTCGAATCAAGTAACCATAGGTATCATCGAAAACCAACTTTCGCCTGTTATTTTGGTCGGGGATCCTCATCAACAGTTGTATAGTTTTCGAGGTGCAGTGAATGCAATGGATGAAATTTCTGCGGAATACGAAGCGGATTTAACCGGTTCTTTCCGTTTTTCGGAGAATATCGCCACTCTTGCGACTTCGTTAGTGGGCTATTTTAAAGATGAACAGCGTCAATTAAAAGGACTTGGTGGTCCAACAAAACTAGGTACGGTTAACGGGAAGTTTGCTTTTTT